>NZ_CALPDC010000005.1:0-106398 GCF_943193165.1 Weizmannia agrestimuris | reverse complement strand
GGTTTCTTTGATTATTATTTAAAATTGAACGAAAAAGAGGAGGCGGAAGTAATGGAAAACATTAAAATGCTGGATCCGGACGAAGCGGAGCAAGTATTGAAGCTGCCGAATTCCTATTTTGACCGCGGGTATAAGAAGGGGAAAGAGGAAGGCAGAGAAGAAGGAAGGGAAGAAGGGGAAGAAAGGTTAAGAAGATTTATTGTTAACTTGTTGAAAAATCAAGTGGATGTGAAGGTCATTGCCCAAGCATCCGGCTTGAGTGAAGATGAGATCATGAAAATCAAAAGGCAGATAGAAGGGGAAAAGCCTTGAACCCGAGTTATGACGAAGCAGAGCAAGTATTAAAGCTGCCGAATTCTTACTTTGATCGCGGGTATAAGAAAGGAATTGAAATAGGAGTAGAGAAGGGAAGAGAAGAAGGAAGGGAAGAAGAAAGAAAAGAATTGTTACAAACGATTCCAATTGCCATCAAAATGTTGCTGGCAGGTACGGAGCTTCAATTAATTGTAGAAAAAACCGGCCTGAGCCAGACAGAAGTGGAAAAAATAAAACAGCAACTGGAGACAAAGCAGGACAAGTATTGAAGCTGCCGAATTTTTATTTTGATTTCGCGAATATATGAAATAAAATAAATGCACACCATTGCGAACAGGCTGCTCAGGGCGGTAGCGACCCGCAATGCATTGAAAAAACGGCCGGCCTGAGTCAGCAGGGGTGCCGTTCAAGCGGTCGTTAGCGGGGAATGATGTCTGTTACAATCCGGCAAATCCGGAGAGTGGCAGGCATTTTTTCAGGACTGTGATACCGGCAAACGGTAAATGTACGGCATTGGCCGGCTCGTGAACGGATATGCCGCTTTTTTGGTGCAAGTTTCATTCCTGAAAATTGTTTTCAAAAAGGAATTGATCAGCGACTCGCGAGCGTTGAGGTGTTGCTTTGCGGGAATTTATAGTAAAATAAACTTGCAGCTACATACCGGCAAGTTTTTTAGGCTTGCCACCGTTTCCACCGTTTTGCAAAACTCAATTGTAAGCACATACAGGAGGGGAAGAAAGTGGAGTACCGAATTGAAAAAGACACACTCGGAGAAATGAAAGTGCCGCGGGACAAATATTGGGGGGCACAAACGCAGCGCAGCAAGGAAAACTTCCCGATCGGCGGGGAAAAAATGCCGATGGAAGTGATCCGCGCTTTTGCCCATTTGAAAAAGGCGGCTGCCGTCAGCAACAATCGCCTCGGCAAATTATCGGATGCCAAAATGAAGGCCATTGTCCAGGCTTGTGAAGAAGTGCTGGACGGGAAATTTGATGAACATTTTCCGCTTGTTGTCTGGCAAACAGGCAGCGGCACCCAGTCAAACATGAATGTGAATGAGGTGGTGGCAAGAAGGGCAAACGAAATTCTTTCCGGAGAAAATAGTGCTGAACACGTCCATCCGAACGATGATGTGAATATGTCGCAAAGCTCGAACGATACGTTCCCGACTGCAATGCATATTGCCGCCTACCATGAACTACAGACAAGGCTGTTGCCGCCGCTGGAACAGCTGAAAGAAACGCTGCTTGAAAAAGAAAAAGCATACATGAAAATCATCAAAATCGGGCGCACGCATTTGCAGGATGCAACCCCGCTTACTCTCGGCCAGGAAATCAGCGGCTGGCGTGCCATGCTGGAAAAAAGCGAACGCATGATCAAAGAAAGTGCAAAACATATTTTGAACCTGGCGATCGGCGGCACGGCTGTTGGTACCGGCATTAATGCGGACCCGACTTTCGGTGATAAAGTTGCGGAAGAACTGGAAAAACAGACCGGCTACCCGTTTGTTTCTTCTGATAACAAATTCCATGCGCTCACAAGCCATGACGAAATCGTTCATGTCCACGGGGCATTAAAAGGCCTTGCTGCAGATTTAATGAAAATGGCCAATGATGTCAGATGGCTTGCAAGCGGGCCGAGAAGCGGAATCGGTGAGATTACGATCCCGGCCAATGAACCGGGCAGCTCGATTATGCCTGGCAAAGTCAACCCGACCCAGTGCGAAGCGTTGACGATGGTAGCGGTCCAAGTATTCGGGAATGATGCCGCAATCGGGTTTGCCGCGAGCCAGGGCAACTTTGAATTAAATGTATTTAAACCGGTAATTATATACAACTTCCTGCAGTCCGTCCATCTGCTCGGCGATGCGATGAAGTCATTTGGTGAAAGATGCGTGCGCGGCATCGAACCGAATGTAGAAACGATCCGGGAAAATGTCAATCGTTCCCTCATGCTGGTGACGGCCTTAAATCCGCATATCGGTTATGAAAAAGCGGCCCAAATCGCGAAACTTGCTTTCAAGGAAGGTACGACGCTGAAAGAAGCCGCCATTAAAACAGGTTATGTAACCGAAGAACAATATGAGGAGTGGATTGTGCCGGAAAAAATGGTCAATTTAAATCACTGAAAAAAAGGGAGGCGATTGCCCCCCTTTTTTTCAGCCATTTTATTGGTTTGTTTTATTACGAATGGAAAGTACCACCAAGTTGTTGTTCAGCCATTTGCACAAGGCGTTTTGTAATTTCTCCCCCGACAGATCCGTTCGCGCGGGATGTCGTATCTGCGCCGAGGTTTACGCCGAATTCTTGTGCAATTTCGTATTTCATTTGGTCGAGAGCCTGCTCAGCACCGGAAACTAACAATTGGTTTGAATTGCTGTTGTTTGCCATCTGTGTCATCTCCTCGTTGTAAGTTTTTGGTTGGGTCGGCTGGAATTGCACCAGCAAGCGGGGAATTCCCCGCCACCTTCTTGGTTGAACCCAGCGGAATTTGATCGATGTACTACGTATTATGGAGGAAAAAATTTTAATTATACTGGTTCCTGGATGGTAATCGCTGGTGATTTTTGCAGTGAAAAAATGCCGGCTGCAACCAGCAGCCGGCATTTCTATTCACCCAATCCTTAATTCTGTTTCAGCATCAAAGAAATGGGCTTTGTTCATATCAAGCCCGAGCGTAATTTCGTCACCCGGTTTGACAACCGTCCTGGAATCGATGCGGGAGATAAACTCTTGCCCGTTGATTCTGGAATAAAGCATTGTTTCAGCGCCATGAAGTTCGGAAACATCAATCGTGGCTTTGATGGTAGCGCCCGGCATTGTCTCAATGAAAACAGGTTCATCGTGGATGTCTTCGGGGCGGACGCCGAGGATGACATCTTTCCCGATATGGCTTTTCAAGTGTTTCATTTTTCCTTCCGGCACATCAATCTGAACCGATTCGTTTAAGTGGAATTTGCCGTTATCCAGTTTACCGCGGAAGAAGTTCATCGCTGGTGAGCCGATAAAACCGGCGACGAACAGGTTAGCAGGTGAGTCGTATACTTCACGCGGCGTTCCGACTTGCTGGATGACACCATCTTTCATGACGACAATCCTCGAAGCCATCGTCATTGCTTCCGTCTGGTCATGCGTCACATAAATGGTCGTCGTTTGCAAACGCTGGTGAAGCCGGGCAATTTCGGCCCGCATTTGCACCCGCAATTTTGCGTCCAGATTTGATAAAGGTTCGTCCATGAGGAAGACTTTTGCATCCCGTACAATCGCGCGGCCGAGGGCAACCCGTTGCCTTTGTCCGCCTGATAAAGCTTTTGGTTTCCGTTTTAAATATTCTTCAAGGCCAAGAATTTTTGCGGCTTCCTGTACCCGCTTGTCAATTTCCGCTTTCGGCACTTTGCGGAGTTTCAGCCCGAATGCCATATTGTCGTATACCGTCATATGCGGATAAAGCGCGTAGTTCTGGAATACCATCGCGATATCACGATCTTTCGGCGCGACATCGTTCACCCGTTTGCCATCCATGTATAAATCGCCTTTTGAAATTTCTTCAAGCCCGGCAATCATCCTGAGCGTCGTCGATTTCCCGCAGCCGGAAGGACCGACAAATACAATGAATTCCTTGTCATTAATATGTAGATTAAAATCGGATACAGCGGTTACATTATTGTCGTAAATCTTATAAATATGCTCAAGCGCAAGTTCTGTCATCGTAAAATCCTCCCCCGTTATAAGTTGTCTTTATTATAAAGAAAACCATTTCATAATGGGAACGTCAGGATGCACAAAAAATTCAGGGCGATTTTCGGCACTCTGCCCACACGATTTTCCCGGTTGACGCAGTGAAATGAGAGAGCCGGGATCCTGGCAATGTAAAAGCAGCTCGTTTTCCATTCTTCTGGTTGCCGCATTCATTACAACATGGGAGCTGATGCCGGCATGCCACTCTTGATACAACCATTTTTTGTAAAATAGGCCTATTCCATCTCAAGGCAGATCACGTAAGACTTATCGGAAGGGTTAGCCGCCAAAGGTTTCGAGACAGGCGAAATACGCAAAGATCGCATCTGTAAAATGTTTTAAATTCAAACCCGTTTTTTCTTCGAATTTTTCAATCCGGTACTGCAAGGAATTGCGGTGGATGAATAATTGTTTTGCCGTCAGGCTGGCATTCGCAAAATTTTCAAGATACCGTTTGATCGTTTGCCCCATTTCCCGGTCTTCTTCAAACAGCCCGTGCAGGGATTGAAAGAGCAGGCCCTTTTCACTTTCAGGCAAATTAGACAGCAAATAAAGGGGAAGCAGGGAATGAACCGTGAACAAAGCGGACGTTTTCCGGCGGCTTTTGGCAAATTCGAAAAGCCGGCGTTCGAATGAGAAGTGGTGCTTTAATGCTGCCATTTCCTGAAATTCGCCTAAATACAGCAAAACAGGGGTGTAGAAATCCCCTTCAAACGCACGGAGGGATGCCGTCAGATCGTCTTTGGTTGCAATTGTTTCACTTTTTTCTTCAATCACAATGCCTTCCAGCTGATTGGTCACAATCACCAAGACATCAGGCACAAACATGTTTTTGATAGCTTCCTGAACGCCGGATACATCCGACCCTGCTTTTGCCAGCGCAAATTGTGTAACGCGATATACGCCGTCATGGACAGGGGCATCGGCATCCGGCAAAAACAGGTAGTCATACCATTTGGATGCTTCGCTCGTCGTGCCGGCAGTATTTTCTTGAAATTTTGGGAATAATGTCTTTAACAGCAGCGTTTCTTCCGGTGTCAATTCGACCGGATCAATCCCGAAATACTTTTTTTCTTCTTCCATCCAAAACCACAACAAAGGTTTCGCCGCAATCGGTTCATTTGCAATGCAAGCATTTGGATACCTCGTTTTTAATCTTTCCAGCATGTTTGGACCCCTCAGTTTTTCATTGGATATAGTCTATTTTACTCAATTTTTTTAAAGGGAGGGAATCATTTTGCCAAAAATCCGGTAACGGCATAAAACAAATCGGCAAGTTTCTGGGTTTTTGCTGTTTCAATTTCAGGTTCATCAAAGGACATTGGTTTCGCATTCAGTTCAAACAAATAAAAGCTGTCTTCATTGCCGGGTGCGATGTCAGCGGTAAATTCCCCGAAAAAGCCGTATGATTCCGCTAAAGCATTGCCGCATGCTGAAATGAGCGGTGCAAGCTTTTTTTCAATCTCCGTTTTTTCCCGGGAAGATAGCACCAGCGTTTCCCCGCCCTTTGCCGTATGGGTTGTCATGCCGCCGGGGCGGGCAACCCGCACGCCGATGCCGGTAACCCGGTAACCTGTTCCGTCGTAATGGACGTGGACACGGTAGTCATATTTCCGACCATCAAGCAATAATGTTGGCACGGTTTCTTGGACAATGTACGTTTCTTTTTCCGCAAGCAGGCCAATCTCCTGCCACACATCCGAAAAGCTGGCGGGCAAGCGGGCGGATTGGGGCGTGTAAAATGTCCATGTCTCACAGGGTCCCTCTACAATGCGGCGGATGCCGTATCCTTGCGAACGGGCGGCGGGCTTGATATAGACATCCTTGTGCGTCAATAAAAAAGCGTGCAAGCTGTCTTCATCAGAAATAAGCGCCGTTTCCGGAAGAAAACCAGCAATCGCCGGGTCCTGCTTCAATTTTTCGTACACATCATATTTATTTAAAAAATGCGGGTTGAAAAAAGGAATCCTTTTTTGCCGGAGAAGCGTGGTGAAGCGGTGGAAATCTTCGCCCGATTCTTCCTCCCGCTTCCGGATCCGGTTATAAACCACGTCCGGAAGCGGGAACATTGCCCTGTGCCATTTTTCTTGTTTTATATCCCAAAACACACCGGTAATATGTGCTGAAATATCGGCAAGGCTGAATAAAAAAGACAGACCGCCCTGTTTTTCCTGCAATGCTTGTTGAATGGCGATAAAAAAATCACGATCTCCGCTGATGGCTTTCTTTGATTTACTGATAAGTATCCCGATAAGGGGGCCGGCCGATGCTCCTTTTAACATCAGGCGGTGAGGCGTTTCCTCACCGGGTTTCGCGGAGAAAGGAATCAGTTCCGCTTCTTTTCCCCAAAAAAGCGGGGACGGGGTAGTGCGCTTAAACATTTTTTCCTTGCGGTCAAACCAGATGACGGTCATGGGAACATTTCCCCTGGTGACTGCACCTGCCGTTCCGTCAAATAAACGGCAAATGATAAGCTCATTTTGCGCGTCAATAAATCGCACGCCTTCATGAACGGATGGTTGAAAATGGAGCGCCCGGGCTTTGAATTGGCTTCAAACAGCCATACTTTTCCGTCCGTACTGATGCCGAGGTCAAACCCGATTTCTCCAATGATTCCTTCGACATGTTCATCGATGGCACGGGAAAGTTTGAGGGCGGCTGTTTCCAGTGCATGCCGGTACATCTCCTGTTGTTCCGGGTTTTCCGTAAGCTCGGGAAGTGTTTTAATTAATCCGCCGCTTCTCACATGCGTTGTCGGGCTTCCCGGGCCGGCCACTTTTGCCGCGATTGCTGTAACGACCCAGTTTCCATCCCCGTCTTTATTGGTATGGACCCGGAAATCAACCGGCCGCCCTCCGTCTGTTACGAGAAAAATGCCCTGCTGGACAAGCAGCCGGTTCCATTGCTTTTTGGAAAAAACACGGTTCATTAAGTTTTCAAGGCTGCTGAATTTTAACAATCGGTTGCCAGTGTCCCGGTACCGGCAATAATACGCACCGGAAGCATGGTGGTAAAGGATTTGATGGACGCCGAGGCCAAGGCTGCCATTCACCGGTTTGATATAGACCATCCCGTAGTCAGACAGCATCCGTTCAATTTGATGAAAAGAGGTGAGCGGGTTTGTTTCCGGCAAATATGGGCGCACATCCGGATCTTGAAACAGCCGCTCGTTAATTTCTAGTTTGTTGAAAAAACCGGGATTGTACCATGGAATGAAATATTCATTTTCCAATTTTTCTTTAATTTTCTGCGCATTTACAAGTTTTTCACTCTTCCGGTTCGGGAGCCGGTCGTAAATGGCATTGGGAAATGGAACTTCCTGTTTTTCCCAGCCCGCTCTCCCGTAAAAGTAGCCGGTGATCACACCCTGTTCCCAATCTATATGCTGTTCGCCGAATAAAAACGGCACAACACCGGCGTCCGGCTGGGCGGAAAGAAGTTTTGCAAACCACGCCGACCTTGTGCCGGCCGGCCGGTTTTCAAAAGGGGTGAAGCCGGCCGTAAAAATGCCGACAAGCGGGCCGAGCATCAGGATATCGCTGTTTTGGAAACAGTGAAGAACCGTTAAAAAGGCGGGCATTCTTAGCTCACCGGCAAGTGCGCTTGAGACGGAAAAAACATTGCGGCCATTTGGATGCGGTTCGATTTTTGCGGCAGCGATTTTAGAGCCGAATGCCACTTTGCCGGTGTGTTCAAGTATCGGAAGGCTTTGCGGCGTGTACAGGATCGGGTCGGATGCCTCAAAAAACTCGATTTTATATTTTTGGGCCATTTGCAAAACACCTCGTTTCATTTTCAGCTTCGTGCTATACAGTTTCGATATTTGCCCGCGCACGGCTTTCGGTTTCCTGTAAATGCCGGCAATAGGCAAGCGGGGCTTCAGCCATTTGCCCGGTTTTTTCCGGATGGAGAAGGCTGACCATTTTCCTGCCCGGTTTCGAATTGATGTCGAGTATCCAGATCGATTGGTCTCCCGCAATGAGCAGATCGATCCCCAGCTCAAACAGCGGTTGAAAAGTTTCTTCTAAAACAGCCGGCAAGGTGCTGATGATGTCAGAGATTTCCTGGCTGATATAAACGTGATTAAAATGCGGCGTTTCGCGTTGCCAGTTCTCGTATGTTGAGAGGCTTGCCCCTGCGCTCAAATTGGTTAGAATGCCGTTTTCCATGCCGGTACGGATGCCCCGCGCCACTTCCTGCCACTCGCCGCGGCTGTCTTTTTGCAAAAAGATGCGCAGATCAAAAGGCCGGTTTTTCCGGTCCATATTGTCAATCCTTGCCTGAATGAGAAAATCATGCTTTCCAAGCAGCGTGTTGAGCCACGCTTGAAATGGATCCAAACGGTCGAAGTTCCGCGATATAAGACTGCCGTTTTTCGTCGTACTTACAAGCAGGCCGCCCGTTCTCTTTTCGAGGGAGTACACTGCATATCCATGCGCACCGTTTGTCGGTTTTAAAATAATGGAGAGGTATTTGTTCAGCTCTCGCAAAACCGTTCCTGTGCTGTCCGCCTTTACTGTCTCCGGCAAATACGGAGAGATCTCCGGAATTTCCTTCAGGCGGTCATAAATCATGGTTTTATTCGGCAGCCCGTATCCGAGAAAGGTAAGGTCTTTCCGTTCTTTCAGCCATGCGACAATTTTTTTGGCATCTTTTGATGGCTGGTCTTCACCGTAAAAGCAGCGGTCATAAAGGAATTCCGGAATTTGGAAAACTTCTTCTTTCCATATGCCGCTTGCAGTGTCAAAATGGAGTCCTTTTGCTTTCTGCGTGCCGGGCAGTAAATCAAGGGGGGAGAATGAATAAAGATCGGTCCCGTATTTTTTTGATTCATGTGCCATTTGGTCAAAATATTCCTGCCGGGAAGCAGGATCCAGCGTTAGAATGCCTAATTTATCCGGCATGTTCCATTCCCCTTTCAGTCCATAGAAATAAACCGTAACGGTAAAGTGCTTTTACGGATGGGCGGATGCCGCCGCGGGATACGCCAAACGCGGCCTTAGACGGCTTAACGTTTGCTTCAATTACCCACGGTTTTCCTTCCCGGTCCACGCCTATATCGATCCCGAATTCCGCAAAATGCCCGTTTCCGGCAGAACAGAGCGTGATGGCGGCGGCTTCCGCCAGCTCGTGCATGAGTTCCAGCGCAAGCCGGCCTTTTTCCTTTCCGAAATGATGGAAGATCAGCGGCGCCGGTTTTGCCGGAAGCCCTCCTTGTGAGAGGTTTGATACAATCGCATCATCTGCCGCTGTTCTTGCGAGGGATGACGCGATCTGCCAATCGTTTTTTGCGCCGGTTCTCCAGACAAGAAACCGGAAATCGGTTTGCCTTCCATCTGCCGAAAGCAATGGAATGCCTTGTTGAAGGATATACGGAAGGTTTCCGGTGAGTTGGTCCATTTTTTTAACGGTGTCTTCCACATTTTCCGCAACTTCCGGCAAACTGTTTTCCTTGTGCGTATTATGGTCAAGGAGGAACCGGCCTTCTTTTTTTTCAATCCGGATGATGCCGCGCCCCTGGCTTCCGTTTTCGGGCTTGACATACAGGACGCTTGATGCCTCAAGTTTTTCCGCAAGGCACGCTGGCCCGTACCGGCAAGTTTCCGGTAAATACGGCCGCAAAAATCGGTTTGCATAAAGGCATTCGTAAACTTCCATTTTTGTTAAATACTTGGCGTTAAAAAAATCGATTCCCTTTTCTTTGTACGCCGCTGTTTTTTTCTCAAACTGACGGCTTTTTTCAGCCAGCCTGGAGTGAATGCGGTTATAGACGATGTCCGGTTCCGGCACTTCCCTTGTTTTCCAACGGTCGTCGGAAAACGTGCAGCCGGTACCGGCACGGGAATCCAAGCCTTCTACAAAAAGGTAGCCGCCTTCTTTTTCGAGCAGGTTGTGCAGTTCTTCGCAAAATGGCCGAATGTTTTCGGAAGGGGCACTTCCAGTGAGTTCTGTTAGGACGGCAATTACCGGGCCAAGTTCAAGCGCTCCCTGCCGGCAGAAGGCTCTCATCCGTGCGGGCGGAACAGGGAGCTTCAGATGTTTGTAACCATCCGCAGAGAGCATCATCACCGTTTTGCCGGATGCATCGGTTTCTACTTTTGCCGTGGCTGTTTTTCCCCCGAACCGGATGGTGAGCTCGCCGTTTGAAATGTGCAAAAAGGAAAGGAGCGCCCGTGGAATTTCCGCCGCCGCGCCTTTCGTTTCATCATCATGCCGGAATGCAATGGTTGATGCCAATCCGTTCCCTCCCTTCCTCCTGAAAACACGGGCACGAACACGGTCCATTTTTGACTTTATTGGGCTTTTGCTGATATCTTATGATTAGTACAGAAAATCGGTTCAAAAAAAATAGCTGATTTTAGAAATACCCGGCCGCAAAAAAGGGTATTTTTTCATTAAGTTTGCGGTTTTCCGCAGCATAGAACCAAAATCAACGGTTGTGTCCGCATAGCGGGCTGGAAACTTCCCGTGCTTCTTTGGAAAAAATTTCACAACGAAAACAATGAGGGATGATTGTGTATGCATGCATTTTTGGAAATTTTGTTTATGACTGTCGTGGGGGCAGTGATCGGCGGATTCACAAATTATCTGGCCATTAAAATGCTGTTTCGGCCGTATGAGGCGATTTATATTAAAAATTGGCGGCTTCCGTTCACGCCCGGGTTGATTCCGAAAAGGCGCGAAGAAATTGCGAAACAGCTCGGCGAAATGGTGGTGCGTCATCTGGTCACCCCGGAAAGCATCGAAAAAAAGCTGTTGTCGCCCGGGTTTCGGAAAGAGACGGCCCGATGGATGACGGATACTTTTTTGAAATGGCTGGAGATGAGTTGGACAGCCCCGCAAATGGCTCGTTTTTTTAAAGTGGATTTGTCGGCGGAGCGTGTGCAAACCGGGATCAAAGCATTCATCCGCACCCGTTACGGGCAGGCAAAACAACATATCGCACCTCAAACGCTTGAAGCACTGCTGCCCGAAGCCGTGATCAAAAAAGCCGAAGAAAAAATCCCTGTTTTGGCGGATTTGATCATTGCAAGGATTAGTGAATACATTTCGAGCCCTGCAGGCCGCACGAAAATTGAAGGGATGATTAGCCATTTTCTCGATGACCGCGGCATGATCGGCGCGATGGTGAAACGTTTTATCGGAAATACTTCGATTGCCGATAAAATTCAGCCTGAGATCATCCGGGCGCTCCAGGAACCTGGAATGAAAGCAACCATGGCGGAAATGCTGGAAAGGGAATGGAACGGCCTGAAAGCAAAACAGGCCGGGGAACTTTTGCCGGATTTGCCGGATGAAGAAATAAGCGGATGGCTGGAGAAAAATGTATTGTCTCTCCTCCCTGTCGAACGTTTTTTGGACACACCCGTCCAGGCATTTGTTGCCCGGTACCGGAATAAAATTGAAGAAGAATGGATCCCTGTATTGGCGGAAAAAGCGCTGCACCTTATTAGCGAAAACGTGCATTTGATCATCCGGAAGCTGCAGGTAGCGGATCTTGTGCGCCAGGAAGTGGAATCTTTTCCGATTGAGCGCCTGGAAAGTCTGATTCTTGGCATTACCGCCCGCGAATTTTCAATGATTACGTATCTTGGCGCGTTACTGGGCGGCCTGATTGGGATCGTTCAGGGGGTGATCGTGCTGCTTGTATAAAGGAAGCAAGCTCCGGCGCATTGTTGGCATAAGGCCGGCCTGATCCTGCTTTTCGTGCAGGAAAGAGAAAACAGGAAACCTATGTATTCCGGCATTTCTGTGACAGGTTTCAGGCGGCCCGGCCGCTGCTTGTGTAACGCGTCAAAACCGTGAAACCATCCGTGACGAATAAAATTTGATAAGGAGGAGTTATATGCCATCCCATTTAAATGAGTACGCGCGTATGCTTGAAAAAGGAATTCGGGAAAGCCATGAATTTGCTGCATTGAAGCAGGCGTACGAAAATGTTCGGTCAAACGGCCAGGCGAGAGCATTGTTTGACCGTTTCAGGCAGCTTCAACTCAATTTGCAAGATAAACAAATGCAGGGGCTTCCGGTTACAGAAGAAGATGAAAAACAGGCGCAGGCTGCCATGCAAGCGGTCCAGTCAAATCCCGCCATTATGCAGTTGATCGGCGCTGAACAGCGGCTAAGCGATCTGCTCAGCGAAATCAACCAGGTGCTGATGAGGCCTGTCGAAGATTTGTACGCCGGAAAATAGAAGAATGGAGCCGGAAAGTTCTATTTCCCCCTTTTTTCTCATACATCTGTAAAAGAAAGCAGGCTGTGTGAGAAATCAGCCCGGCAGCCGGGAGCATCATGAAGAGGGGGAGCATCCATGATCTATAAAATGCTGGCGTTAAATATTGAGGGAACATTGCTGCAGGATAACGGCCGGCTCGGCAAAACAACGAAAGAAGCAATCGAATATGCAGGTGCAAAAGGCATTGCGGTGACGCTCATTACGTCAAAAAATTTCGCTTCGGCCCACCGGATTGCCAAATGGCTGAAGCTGCATTCTTCCTTAATCACGCACCAGGGCGCTTATATTGCCAGTGAACTGGATAAACCGATTTTTGTCAGAAGGATCAGCGAAGAGGCCACCCGTGACCTTGTGCGCTTTTTGGAAGGGTTTCACGCCCAAATCCGCCTTGTTTCCGAGCGGTTTACATTGTCTAACAGAGTGAAGCATCCGAATAAGTTGATGGGAAAAGTCATTTATCAAACGTCCAATCCGTTTTCTTATGCAGAACAATATGTGGACGATTTATCGGCAAAACTGGAACAAACGCCGCTTTCCCCGCCCAAAATCGAAGTGATTTTTTCTGACGGAGAGGACATTCAGGCAGCTAAAAAAGCGATTGCCAATATGTTCCATGAAGTGGATTGTATTTTTTGCGGAAACGGGAAGCTGGATATTGTGCCGGCTGGTATTTCCAAGCTTCGCGGGCTTTTATATGTATGCGACCGGATGAACATCCGTCGTGAGGAAGTGGTCGTAATCGGTTCGGGCCTTGATGATCTCCCGCTTGTCGAGTGGGCTGGGCTCGGCGTTGCGATGGGAAATGCGCATCCCGCTGTCAAAAACGCGTCAGACTGGGTGACCCGTTCTAACAATGAAAACGGGGTGTCTTATATGGTAAAAGAGCATTTCCGGAAACAGCAGCCGATCGACTTTTTGAAAAAAATGAAACTGCTGAAATAAGGATGGAAGGGGCTGTTTGCTTTAGGCGGCAGCCTCTTTTTTTTGATGAATTTTTAAAAAAGCTGTCATTTTGTATTGGAAATTGCCGAATATTTCGCTATCCTAGTAATAGGAAGAATAAAACAAAGGGAGAGGGATCTCGGTGATTTCAACATATGAGACGATCAAAGTGGAGGAAAAAGACGGGGCAGCCTATTTGTATTTCAACCGCCCGGACGCAATGAATGCGCTGAACTTGGAGATGATTAAGGAACTGGCGGACACGTTGAAAGCGATTGCGATGAAGGATGACATTCACATTCTCGTCTTGTCCGGAAACGGCAAAGCATTCTCCGCAGGCGGGGACATTAAAGCCATGCTGGCGATGGAGGAAGAGAAAGGGTTCACCTCTTTTATGAACCAAATAAATGAAGCCGTTTCCATTCTTGTGGGCATGCCGAAACTCACCATTGCGGCGATTAATGGGGCTGCTGCAGGATTGGGCTTAAGCCTTGCCCTAGCCTGTGATACCATTATCAGTGATTTGGACAGTAAAATCGCGATGAACTTCATCGGGATCGGCCTTGTGCCGGACGGTGGCGGCCACTATTTGCTGCAGCGCCGGATCGGCCAGGAAAAGGCGAAAAAAGTGATTTGGGAAGGAAAAGTCATGTCCGCTGAAGAGGCAGCCGAAACGGGCATTATCGATGAAGCGGTGCCCGATCTTGCGCTTGCCGTTGACCAAAAAATTACAGAATGGCAGAAAAAACCGGTCCTCGCGATGATCAAAACGAAAAAAATCTATACGGAACTGAACCGCCCTGATTTCAATAAATCATTGGAACTGGAAAAACATGCACAGTGGAAAATGCGCCAGACGAAAGACCACAAGGAAGGCATCCGCGCTTTTGTAGAGAAGCGGGCGCCGCAATTCAAAGGGGAGTGAAAACATGCGCGACTATAAACTGACTGCCTTTGAACCGACAGGAGAAAAGATTCTCGATGAAGGTTTTGAAGCACAGGATGATACGGAAGCGAAGAAAAAAGGGGAGGCGCTTTTAAAAGAAAAAGGCGTCGATGAGAAAACGCACCGTTGCGTATCGCCTGAAGGAAAACTGATTTTGTTCCACCGCTAAAAAGAACCCGGGCCAACCTAGCCCGGGTTCTTTTAATGGGAACGGCGCATGCGCTCGCCATTAATGGATATGGACACGCTGCTGCACATCCTGCTTTACATCCTTTTTTATATCCCGTTTTACTTGCTTAACCTGCTTTACCGCCGCCCGACGGTTCGAAAGCCAACCAAGGAACAACACCAAAACCGTAAGTATGCCGCCGATCGTATACGTTACCGGCCCGTGTGAGATATTCAGCCATTTCAGGATTTGTTCATCTTTAAAGAGCATTTCTGCTGCCGTCCAGGCGAGGATGCCGGACCCGACATAGGCAATCCAGCTGTAACGGTTCATCGCTTTTACAATCATCTTTGAACCGAAGATCATGACCGGAATACTGATGGCAACGCCGAGCGCAATCATGCCGATATGCCCGTTTGAAGCACCGGCCAGCGCCACCACATTGTCAAGGCTCATAATTGCATCCGCCATAATAATCGTACCAATCGAAACCAGCAGCCCATTTTTTGCCTTTACATGGACATTTTCATCTCCGCCGCCGAGCACTTTATATGCGATCCATAGAAGCAAAAGCCCGCCAATGACATTTACATAAGGAATTTTCAGCAAAGCAACGATTGCCATTGCCAGCAGAATTCTTAAAATCACCGCACCGGCTGTCCCCCAGAAAATCGCTTTGTTTTGTTGTTCGCGCTGCAGTTTCCGGGTTGCCATGGCGATCACAACCGCATTGTCGCCCGATAAAATGATATCGATCATAATGATCTTAAGCAGCGCAACAAAAGCTCCGGCAGAAACAACCAACCCAAAGTCAAATATAGATACCGGCAATTGCTTCATTCCCTTCACGTTCTCAATACTAGTTCATTTGACACTATCATAACACAGTCCGATCCGAAAAGTAATAGAATCGCATCGATTTCATCAAATTGGAAATCATTTTTTTCCATCGTTTCCCTGCTTACCCGCCATTTCCTGGTTTTCTTCATTTACGCCAATGAAGACTTATAGTATCCTTATTGGGAGAGTTTTTTGTGAGTGTGATAGAAAAAGGAGTGCGATATGCCGTTATGGTCCAGTCCTTATTGCAAATGAATACCATTTTTATCAGCATTATCATCGAGGCGTTGCCTTTTATTGTGCTGGGTGTGTTCATTTCAGCGGTGATCCAGATGTTTGTCACTGAGGAAATGATTGCAAAAGTTATGCCGAAAAACCGCTTTTTATCCATTGCGTTCGGCACCGGGATGGGCGCGCTTTTTCCAGCCTGTGAATGCGGCATTGTCCCGATTACGGAAAGGCTTGTCCGGAAAAATGTCCCGCTTTCTGCCGCCATCGCTTTTATGCTGACGGGGCCGATTATCAACCCGGTTGTCATTTTTTCTACGTTTGTCGCGTTTGGCGATTCCTGGAAAATGGCACTGCTTCGCTGCGGACTGGCGATTTTTACTGCTGTTTTAACCGCGATTGCGATTTCATATTTTTTTTCCGAAAACCAGCTTCGCGAATTTGTGGAGGCCAAATTGCACCACCACGGGCATGACCACGAAGCACATGATAAACCGAATTTTCTGCAAAAAATCACCGGTACGATCGACCATGCGATTGATGAGTTTTTTTCCGTCGGGAAGTTTCTCGTGTTTGGCGGCCTGATTTCTGCCGCAATGCAGACCTTCTTCCGGACGAGCACGCTGCTGTCGCTCGGGCAGACAAAAATGGCGGCGATTCTGATTATGATGCTGCTTGCTTTTATTATGTCGATCTGTTCCGAGGCGGATGCCTTCATTGCTTCGTCTTTCAACGGGATGTTCGGGACGTCGGCCATCCTTGCGTTTTTAGTATTTGGCGCGATGGTGGATATAAAAAATCTGCTCATGATGATGCATTCCTTTAAAAGAAAATTTGTCTTTTCGATGATTGGGCTGATTATTGTTTTTGTGTTTACGGGTGCATTCTTGATATAGAAGGTGTTTAAAATGTTGCGATTTATCGTTTTGTTCGGCTTCGCGTATTTTTTTATGAAGCTGCACGCGACAGGAGATATTAGCAAATATATTAATATGAAGTATGCGTATTTGTCGTTTTCCATGATTTTTGCGATGGGTTTTTTATGTTTGTACCAGCTCGTGAAATGGGTCAGGGCGGGAAACGAGGCGCATGACCATCATCACGCCGCCCACCACGGCCATTCGCATGAAACGGATGAAAATACATGGTACAAAAAAATGTTTACGTACGGTATGATTTTAATCCCGGTTGTAACGGGCATTTTTCTTCCGGTGGCCACCTTGAATTCCACCGTTGTCAAAGCAAAGGGCTTCCACTTTTCGATGATTGACAATGACAAGGACCAATATGCCAATCACCAGATTTTACGGCCGAATTCCAGCCTTTACTATGATAAGGACCAGTATACAGAAATGGAAAGTTCGGATTTGAAAAAGTACAGTAAATTGCAAAGCATCGTCCTCGATGATGACCATTATTTCCACGGGCTTGAAACGATTTATAATTATCCGGGGAATTTTATCGGCAAAAAAGTGGCGATTAAAGGGTTTGTCTACCGGACGGATGATATTAAAGCGAATCAGCTGTTTGTGCTCCGGTTCGGCATTATCCACTGCATTGCCGATGCCGGCGTATACGGGATGCTCGTTGATTTTCCGGACAATATGGCAAACGTGAAAGAAAATACATGGATTGAGGTTGAAGGAAAACTGGATACGACGTACTATACGCCGTTTAAAGAGAATATCCCGTATTTAAAAGTAACAAGTTACCATAAAAGCAGCGAGCCGAAAGATCCATACGTATACCGGCAATACAATTAAAAAGGTTTGGCATGTTCAGCCATTTTTTTGTTGCCTGAACGTGCCAAACCTTTTATAATGAAGATAGAACATATATTCTATGAAATGCGTTTGATTACGAACAGGTTGGATTTCACAAAAAATGGAAAAATGCCGGTTATTTTTTTACGAAAGAGGGATGTCGTTGAAAAGGATTCGCTTTGTCCATGCGGCCGACCTGCACCTTGACAGTCCGTTTGCGGGGCTCCGCAAGCTTCCGCCGGCGCTGTTTGAACGGGTAAAGGAGAGCACTTTCCGGGCATTTAAAAATCTATGTGACCTTACAATTGAAAAAGAAGCGGATTTCCTGCTGATATGCGGGGATTTATACGACGGGGAAGACCGCAGCCTGAAAGCCCAGGTGAGGCTGAAGAAGCAGTTTGAGCGGCTCCAAGAGGCTGGCATTTCCGTATTTGTGCTGCATGGCAATCACGACCATCTAAGCGGGTCATGGACAAAATTGGACATGCCCGCAAATGTCCGGATATTTTCCGAGCGTGTTGAAGCCAAATCTTTTACAGCTAAAAACGGGTCGAAAGTCCATGTGTACGGGTTCAGTTACCCGAAGCGGCACGTGCTGGAGAACAAAACGGATGAATACAGGAAAACAGGAGATGCTGATTTTCACATCGGCATGTTGCACGGTTACCTTGAAGGCGGGACGAAAATGCACCAGCCTTATGCGCCTTTTGCCTTGCAGGATTTGCTGGAAAAAGGGATGGATTACTGGGCGCTTGGCCATATCCACAAGCAGCAGATTTTACATACGCATCCCTATATCATTTATCCCGGGAATATTCAGGGGAGAAACCGGAAAGAAACGGGTCCGAAAGGCTGTATGGTTACCGAAATGGATCCGCTTGGTACGCATACCGCATTCTATGAGACGGCGGACATTTTATGGGAAAAACGTACCGTTTCCGTAAAAGGCGCAAATGATTTTAATCGTCTGTACACAGTTTGCCGCAATGCCCTTGAAGAAGAAAGGAAAGAGGCACAGGGCGTATTTTTGCAATTGGATATAAAAGATCCGGATCTGCTCGATGATGAAGCGCTTGGAAAAGTGAAAAACGGCGAACTGATGGAAGTGCTACAGGAAGGCGAAGAAGCAGACCGCAATTTTGTCTGGGTACACCGCATCACACTGCCTGAAGATGCCTTTGTCTCCGCACGGGATGACGGCTTTATTTTGCAGGAAATGAAGAAAACGCTGGCACAATTGGAAGAAACCACAGTAGATGAAGCGGTCTCCCCGTTGTACAGCCATATGGTTGCGGGCCGCTACCTGGACTTGGACGGAGATGAAAAGCAGCGGCTTCTGTTGGAAGCGGAAGCGGCTGTTTTTGAGAAGTTGAAAGGCAGGGGGAAACGATGAAAATACGGGAGGTCCATATTTACGGTTTTGGCCGGCTTGTTGATTTTCATATGGAAAATCTTTCGGATCTGCAGGTCATTTACGGGGAAAACGAAGCCGGCAAATCAACCTTCATGGCTTTTATCGAAGCCGTTTTATTCGGGTTTCCTTCAAGACAGCAAAACGGGCAGCACTATGAGCCAAAATTTTCACCGGTGTACGGCGGGAGGCTTGTCCTCGAAACAGAAAAAGACGGAAAAATAACGGTGGAACGGATAAAAGGAAGAGCAGCCGGAGAAGTGTCCGTCACTTTTGCAGATGGCAGAACAGGCGGCGAAGAGGTACTTGCACAAGTTTTAAACGGGCTGAACCGGCAAATGTTCCAGTCCATTTATTCTTTTAATCTGCAAAGCCTCCAGGAAATCCGCAAATTAACAGGCGATGATATCAGCCGCTATTTATTTGCTGCAGGGACAATCGGGACGGATGCGCTGCTTTCGGCGGAACGGGAACTCGAAAAGGAAATGGAGGCGCGTTTTAAACCGAACGGGCGGAAGCCGGTCTTGAACGTGCAACTCCGGAAACTGCAGGCCATGGAAAAAGAACTGAATCACCTGAAAGCGGAAAACGGCCGTTATGGCGAATGGAAAGCCCGGCTGGCAACGATTGAAGCAGCACAGGAAGAAGCGGAGGCGGAGCTGGAAGCCTTAAGGGGAACGGTTCAGCAGTATGAACATCTCACAAGCCTTTGGCCGCTTTATGCAGAAAGAAAGCATATCAAACTGCAGCTGGCGGAAATCGGTCCCGTCCGCTTTCCCGCTGACGGAATCCGGCGCCTCGACGCGCTGATGTCGGAATGGCGCGCTTCTACCGGGCGCCTGTCAGCCGTTAAAAAACAAAAACAGGTACTGGTGGAAAAAATGGAAGGAGAGCAGCCGGATCCGCTTTTCGTCCGGCATGAAGGGGAGATTAAAAAGCTGCTCGATGACTGGCCGCAATACCGCGGGTGGCAGGCGGAAGCAGAGCGCCTTCAATCTGAACGCGAAATCCTAGACAGCCAAATCTCCGAATTATCGGGCATGCTGCATCTTACGGCATCGCAAGTTGAAAAAGTACCGCAGCTTGACTTAAGCATTGCGGCAAAAGAAAGGCTCAGCACCCTTATCAAGGCGTATGACCATCACCGTTCCCGCAACGATGCTTTACAGGCACAGCTTGAGGACTTGCGGGCTCGGATGAATGCTGTTGAGCAGCAATGCGCACTTTTGGAAAAAGAGCTCGTATCCGAAGAGGCTTTTCGCGATTTATCGGCAAAGCGGCAGGAAAAGGAAAAAAAATCATTGCTTGAAGCCGATATCAGGCGCGGGAAACAGCAGCTTTCCCGCCTGAAAAAAATGGCGGATGAGGCCCGGAAGCCCCCGGTCCTGTTTTTTGGCCTTGCATTATTGTTTCTGATGGCCGGCGTGTGGAGTTTGCTCACAGGGCAATACCTGTTTCTGGGCGTTTTTGTGCTTGGTGCAATCGTGTCAGGCTACCATGCTTTGAAGGGAAAGCGGAACCCGTTTGAAGAAGAAATCCGAGCGCTCGAACAGGAACTGGAGGAAGAGGAAAAAGAGCTGCGGAATTGGAAAGACGGGGACACGGATTGGCATGAATATGAACGGCAGAAACAGCTGCGCGAAAACTGGAAACAGCTCATTCTGAAGCTTGAGGAAGGCGAACAGAACGGCCGGCAAATGCAAAACCGGAAGCAGCGTCTGGAAGCGGAAGAAAGACAGCTGCTGGCAGAAATCAGCCATTTCAGGCAAACTTTGCAATTGGGTGATGGCTTCCGGCCCGGACAGCTGCCCGATGCGTTCCAACTTTTGACGGACTTAAGCGGGAAATTGCGCGAGCGGTCGCGTATCGAAAAGAAACTGGCGCAGCTTTCCGCCTCTCAGTCGGCATTTGCAGAAAGGATGGAAAACCTGTGGTCCCGGCTCCACGTCAACTGGCCATTACGCCAGGAGGGTATCTTGCTGTTGCAGCAGGCGTGTGCGGAACAACAGGAAAGAAAAATCCGCCTGCAGGAATGGGAAAAGAAATGTGCCGAGCTGGAAGAACAATTGCAGCTGCTTGAATCGGAAGCGGAAGCAACAGATAAGGAGATTAAAAAACTTTTTGCCCTTGCCGGTGCCGCGAATGAGGAAGATTTCCGGAAAGCCGGTAGCCTTTTTCAGCAATACGAAAAGTTGACCGGTCAGCTCGAAATCATAGATTTACGGATCAGCCGGGAAGACCTAGAACGGCTCGAAAGGATAGAAGATGTATCCATATTTGAGCAGGAAAAGCAAAAGCTGGAAGAGAAAATTGCGGAAAAGGCGAACGCGCTTCGCAGTATGAGAAAAGAAGCGGCGGAAATCCGGTTTGAACTGGACAGGCTGGAAAAAGGCGGGACGTTTACCGAAAAACTGCATGAATATTACAGCGCGCTTTCAGATTTCCGGGAAGAAGCTTTCGAATGGGCACGGTTTGCCACGGCGAAACGTTTGCTTTCCGGCATGATGAAGCGGCTCCGGGAAACCCGCTTTCCGCAAGTCCTGAATAAAGCCGAAGCGTATTTGCAATCTTTAACAAACGGATCGTATGTCTCCCTCCATATGGGCGGGGAGGATGGCCGTTTTTACGTTAAACGGCGTGATGATGTGCTGTTTGCTGCAAATGAGCTGAGCCAGGCAACGGCGGAACAGCTGTATATTGCTTTGCGTTTTTCCCTTGCGGAGGCGCTCGGCGGAGAATTCCCGTCACCGGTTGTCATTGATGACGGTTTTGTTAATTTTGATATTTACCGGACAGAGAAAATGGCCCGCTTGCTCGACCAGGTGAGCGAATCGAGGCAGGTGCTGCTTTTTACATGCCAGCAGCCGATGCTCCGGTTTTTTAAAGGCCATGAGGTGAAAACCTTGGGGGCTATACACGGTCAAGAGCTGACAGGTTCTGGAAACATCAGCCGTATTCAGCCGTAAATAAGAGGGGCGGGCCGAATGTCTGTATTTCGACACGGTGGTGAAACGCACAAGCAGTAAACCAGTTTGTCCTGGCCGTAGTCGTCTTTTTCCTAATTTCAACACGGCGGTGAAACGCACAAGCAAAGCCGGTTTAGATCAAAAGCGGATTCCGGCCGGATTATGGTATACTTTAAGACAAATCAATCAGGGGTTAGATCGGAGGATTATTATGGCAAAAGGGCTACTCTACTATGAGGTGGGCGAACAGTTTGACGCGTTTTTGCTCATCAAACACGCAACAAAAGGAATTGCGAGCAACGGCAAACCTTTTTTAACATTGATTTTGCAGGACCGGACCGGGGATATCGAAGCAAAACTCTGGGATGCGACCGAACAGGACGAACAAACATATAAACCGGAGACGATTGTAAAAGTAACTGGGGACATTTTAAATTACCGCGGGCGGCTGCAGCTGAAAATCCGCCAGATCCATCCGGCACAACCGGGGGACGGTGTCCGGATTTCCGATTTTATCGAAACGGCCCCGTTATCGCAGGAAGAAATGATGGGGAAAATCACCCAGTACATTTTTGATATGAAAAATCCAAATATCCAGAGGCTGACCCGGCATCTGCTGAAAAAATACCAGAAGCGGTTCCTTGTCTATCCAGCTGCAACGAAAAACCATCACGAATTCGTATCGGGGCTGGCGTACCATGTTGTCTCCATGCTCGACCTTGCCAAGGCAATCGCGGGCCTTTATCCTTCACTCGACCGGGATTTGTTGTATGCCGGTGTCATTTTGCATGATTTGGGAAAGGTGCAAGAACTGTCCGGCCCGATCTCAACAACTTATACGGCTGAAGGGAATTTGCTCGGCCATATCTCGATTATGGTCACAGAAATTGCAAAAGCAGCGGAGGAACTCGGAATCCACGGGGAAGAAGTCATGGTGCTGGAACATATGGTGATCTCCCACCACGGAAAAGCGGAATGGGGAAGTGCCAAGCCCCCGATGATTAAAGAGGCGGAAATTCTCCACTATATTGATAATATTGATGCGAAAATGAATATGCTTGACCGTGCGCTCCGCAATGTCAAACCGGGCGAGTTCTCGGACCGGATTTATGCACTTGATAACCGTTCTTTTTACAAACCAACGTTTCATCAGTGAGATTCATAGAAACGCAAACGTTTGGAAAGCGCCCGTCTGGTGAAAAACTTTTAAAATGCCTTTCAAAATGAAAGGCATTTTTTAATGGATTCTGCCATACATTATAGCAGGGACAAACCGAAAAGGAGGGGAAAACATGGATTTCCCAATCTGGATTTATTTTGTTGTGGCAGGCATTGTCATATGTGCGTTTATGGCGGTGAAAACAGCCCGGGAAGAACACGAACAGGAACAGGAATGGATTGAAAAAGAAGGGGAAGTTTTTATTGAAAGGATGCATAAAGAAAAAGAATTGCGCAGCGGTGAAGCTGAAAAAGCCCATGAAGCATAACGGCCGTAAAAAAACCGCCCCTAACCGGAAGGGCGGTTTTTTGCGGCATTATTTGCTTGATGAAGTCCCAAGCAGGGTGTCAAAAGTTGTTTTCAAATCTTCATCTTTTACTTTTATGTCAGCCGCTTTTAATTCTTTCTTCAAAACGGACTGGATTTTTTCTGTTGTCACTTTTGATTCTTTATATTGTTTGACGACGTCTTTTTTCATTTCGCTGTACGGTTTTTTCTGTTTTTCACCGGTCAGCTGAATAATATGGTAGCCGTAAGAAGTCTTAACAGGGCCGCTGATTTCATTGACTTTCAGTTTATAAGCAGCATTTTCAAAATCGCTGTCCATTTCGCCTGCACCGAACCAGCCGAGGTCTCCGCCTTTAGAAGCAGTTGCGGTATCGGTTGAATACTTTTTGGCCAGCGTTGCAAAGTCGGCGCCTTTATCCAGTTGTTTCTTGATATCTTCCGCTTTCGACTTGCTGGAAACAAGAATGTGGCGCGCTTTGATTTTCGGTTTTATGTCATTGTTATAATAATTTTTTAACTGCTTTTCCGTTGGATGTATGGTTGCCTCTGCCGCTTTTTGTTCAAGCAGTCCGACTTTCACACTGTTGCGGAAATCTTTTTCACTTGCATAACCGTATTGCTGCAGCGCTGTATTAAATGAGCTGCCCAATTGTTTTTTTGTATCGTTTACTTGTTTGTCAATTTCGCTCTTTTTGACAGTGTATTTTTTGGAAAGGACTTTTTCAATGGTAAGCTGCTGGAGCACAGTTGAACCATATTTATCCTTCATTGCATTATATAACTCGTCTTTGGTAACATTTCCGGCGTTCGTCTTCACGACGGCGCTATTGCCGCTGTTGCCGCATGCTGCAAGTCCGAACATGCTGCCTGCCAAAACAAGGGATAGTACCCATTTCTTCATTCAAGAACAACTCCTATTCATTTTGTCTTGCAAGAGAGATTTACAACCACTACTATAACATAAATTGAAAGAGAAAAGAAAGGGATTGCCGGGTTTCTTATGGAATTTTCACACCATGCCAATCTTCTTTTCATATGGGGCAGGCGTTTGTAGAAGGCAGGATGGATGTTTGCTGCATATGATATTGCATGGGGTTCCATTGTGAATTTGTGAAATTTAGGCCGGCAAATAGACGGGTGCCTTAACCAATACAGGGGTGGATGAATAATATACTGATGAAACAAGAGGAGGTGGATGGAATGAGCGGAGGAGCAGCTTACGGAGGCGGCTTTGCCTTGCTGGTTGTGTTGTTCATTTTATTGATCATTATTGGTGCATCCTGGGCTTGGTAAAATTTGGGGTCGGCAGCTGCCGGCCTTTCTTGTTGTGTTGTTATTGAGTGCCAAGGTAGGAGGAAAACAGTAAAATGGTCATGAGGATGTTGATCGTCCGAAAAACTCCCGGCCGGTGTTCTTCCGGTATTTCTTTTTTTGTACATAGATGGCTTGTCAATACGTTGATAAAGTATAATATAAAGAAAGCGTAACTGTAAAAAAAACAAGCACATACATGCCGGCCGGCCCCCCTCCCGAAAATTTGCAGTAAAATAAAGGCGGAGCGCGCCGGTTTAGAATCTGGGTTCGTAACGTTCCGCCTGTCTTTCGGATGGCAAATGTGTAATGAACGCTGGTCTTTTCCATGCAAGGTGGATGAACGATTATTCATTTTTAACAGGCACTGCCTTGAACCGCTCGTGGCGAATGCCGCGGGGAAGTTTTTAAAGGCCGGCCGGACAATGGGCCTTGCCGGAAAACACGCCCCTGTCTAAAACTGAAGCATCCCATGACCGGGGTCGCGCTGTTCTCAGCAGAATCATAAAAACATATAAACGAGGGAACTGAATGGAATCGATTGAACAAAAGCTGGAAAGACTGGAATTTTATCAAACATTGCTTTTAAAAATGATCGGGACCAGCCAATATCCGTTTTTCAGGCTGATTATGGAAAAACAGCTTTCAAAACAGGATATTGAACAATTTTATGCGCTGTGCGATCGTTTGAGCGATGAGCTGAAAGAACAGAAGGCGGACAAATTTGTATATTTTTATCCGCTTTTTCAAAAGTTTAAGGAATCCCTGCATGAAAAACTGCAGCCGGCGGAAGTGATTGCCGCCTGTTTGCAACAAGGGCTGTATCCTGACTTAATGAAGGCATTGAAACGGAATTTGTAGCTGCCCGAAACGGGTCAGAAGCGGTTCAGCGAAGGTTTTCCCAACAGTTCCGTTTCAATGACATCATCCAGCTCCCCATTGAAAATGGAATTTTCTACAATGTCCATAAAATCTTGACCATAAATCTGGCGTACGATCGCAGCCAGTTCCATCATGTCCGGAAATTTGCCGTAAAGATCGTAAAGCGGCATCGTGCCTTGTACGACGGTGCTTTTTTTCGGGTTAAACGCTTCCAATGACTTTAAAAAAATCTCTCTTCCTTTATTGGTTAATTGAATATACGTGTTCCGCTTGTCGTTTTCCTTTTTCGAGAATTCGAGCAAGCCGCGCTCCTCAAGCTTTTTCGAAAAATTAAAAGCTGTTGATACGTGCATCACCCCGAATTTTGCCACGTCCGAAATCGATGCGCCCTTTAAATGATAGGCAATCCATAAAATATGATGTTCATTGATGTTCAGATCGAAAGGCTTAATCCATTGCTGCCAGTCTTTTTCAATCGTTTTCCAGAGCGCTTTCGACAATTGCGTGACCCTTTTGCAAAATAGAAGATACTCATTGGTCGTCAATATTTGTTCCGTCATATTTTTCCCATCACCCCTTACCCTATATATTATCATTATGCCAGTAAAATAAAAAGTAATAAAAAACAATTTACTAAATTTTTTTGAAAAGAATAGCAAAGAAAAAGCCCGGAAAGCGGCAACCGCTTTCCGGGCAGCGAAAAGTCAGGAAGATTTTTTCTCCATTTGTTGTTCCATGTTTTCAATCGTTTTCCGGATTTCCTTGATTTCATTTTGCAGGGCGTCTTTGTTTGGCTCAATGCTTTTTTGCCATTCTTCGATACAGTGTTGGATTTCTTCCATTACGTTCGTGGCGACTTTTTTGCCTTCTGTTGAAAAATCTTCGACGGATGCTTTTAAGTCTTTTACATTTTCGGCGATCCTTTTGACCGATTCAATGAAATCACCGGAATTATTTTTGATGGCTTCCCGTATTCTTTTTCCGGAAGCGGGTGTGGTGAAAAGGACGGAAACAGCGCCTGCTGTTGCTCCAACCAGTAATCCGTAAAATAAACTGGATTTGTTCATGGAATGCACCTCCTGGAATGGTCTTTTATCCTCATGATATAGAATTTGCCAGTCTTTTGCAAAGTTCTCTTTCTTTTTTGCCGGGCTCGTCCAAAGCGATATTCCAAGCCTGGCGCGGATGGTCCTTCACAGGCGGTATGAAGGACAAAAGAGCGGCCGCCACACATCCAACTGTCTTTCATCAGCCCGATGAAAGACAAAACCTGGCTCCCGCGCTGTGGAGTTGTCTTTCACAGGCGGTATGAAGGACAAAAGAGCGGCCGCCATACATCCAACTGTCTTTCATCAGCCCGATGAAAGACGAAACCCGGCTTCCCCGCCGTGGAATTGTCCTTCACAGGCGGTATGAAGGACAAAAGAGCGGGTTCGGCGCGTGCCTTCTGTTTGTTCTTTACCCGCGTCTGGTACATGTTAATCCGCATCAGGGCATATGATGTAATAGTCCAGGCAGAAAAGAGGGGGAGTTCGTTGGGGCGTGTTGCATTCTGCTTTTTAATGGCCGGCGTTGTCCTGTTTGCCGCGATGGTTCGGCACATGCTGCTGTACCAGAAAAGAAGAATTTATCCGCCGCGGAAAATCATCAGAAAAAGGATTGCATTTTTCGGAACGGCCGGAATGGTTTTCCTGCTTCTTGCCGCTCTGTTTCATTTATTTTAAGCTGTGCAAGCGAAAAAAAACCGCCGGAAACCCGGCGGCCATTTTCACGCTTGCATGCTGTGGGCGGCATTTGTGCGCTTTGCAACGGTTGAGATGATCGGAAAAAGAATAAACATCGCAACTGCATTGAGCACGGTTGCCGGCAAAACGACGGTGCCAAACAAAATGGCAAAAGGCCCCGGCAACCCGGCAATAAAGAACGCGGATCCTAAGAAAATGATGCCTGAAATCAGTGTGCCGATGGCCGTGAATACAATCAGTGCCGGCAGCTTTTTTGCCAGTTTTCCGGAAGCGAGAAGCAAACCGTAAAAAGCAAAAGAAGTGATACATTTATCGATGATGTTCGGGAAAAAACCGCCCGGGAAGCTGGTGGTCAGGCCGGAAATGATGCCGGTCAGTACACCAAGCAACAGTACGTATTTTTTCTCCCTGAACAAAATAATGCCGATAAACATCATGGTAAGCATCATATCCGGTTTCATCCCGAACACGAAGCCCGGAATCACCGTGTGTAATACCGTGCCGATCCCAACAAGCAACGCCAAGCTGACAAGTGATTTTGTCTTCATCTGTCTCCACTCTCCTATTCTCATCTCATCTGGTGCTTTCCCGACGTACCCTCATGGCCGGCGGCGAAAGATTAACCTTATTATAGCATGCAGTTGGAAAAAGTGACGCATGTTTTGATCAAATTGGGCGCAACAAAAAATGGCAGCCCAAATGGCCGCTGAAAAAAATAAGCGCGAACCCGGCTGCAAAAACGCAAAAATGGGCTTATTCAGTGACACTGCCCGGTGCAACTTATATTTTTTTGGAAATCTCCGCGGCGATTTGCTGGAGGTCCTCCTGGCTGTAATCTTTTTCATGTGTTTTCCAGACTGCCCCGAAGCCGTCTCCTTTTCCATATCGCGGGATCAGGTGCATATGATAATGGAATACAGACTGGCCGGCAATCTCGCCATTATTGTTCAACACATTGAGCCCCACAGGCTGGAATGCCGCTTTCAATGCATTGGCTACGACAGGGACGGATTCAAAGAAATTGCGGGCAATCTCCGGCGTCAGTTCGTAGACATTCTCTTTATGTATTTTCGGGACAATCAGGGTATGGCCTTTTGTCACCTGGCTGATGTCAAGAAAAGCGTATACATGCTCATTTTCGTACACTTTTGCACTCGGGATTTCACCGTTTATAATCTTGCAAAAAATACACATTTTGATCAACCTTTCCATTTTTTTGATTTCATTATAACGGATGAAAAGGCGAAAGAAAAGGAAACGGGGCGGAAATCTGCGTTTCCGCCCCGTTCTGCAGGGTTTTTCAACTAGCCGAAAAGCACCTTTGATCAACACTTCATTTACGAATGATATGGTTGATAATGGGCTTCCTCAACTTTTTCCAACGCGATCATCCCCTTATTGGGTAACGTTTAAAGTGCATCGCCTTTAAACAGATTCACCGCCAGCACCTCATGTAAAGGGTGCCTGGAAGTCGGTTATGGCTAATGTAAAGCATCGTTACTGGTCTTTGACAACCACCCCGATTGCTTGTTTTTCCCCTGCAAGTATAGGATGGGCAAATGGTTGGAATCTATACATGCGCATTGCAAAAATTTTTCAGGCGCGTAGTTGGCATTCAGTCACGAACGCTTTCATGGTACAATAAAGGGTACAGATCAGAACTTTTGACATAAAGGGGTTCTTTAGATGACATTATTGGAAGTGGCGTCCTTAACAGGTGGATATACGAAAAAACCTGTGATTCAAGATGTTTCATTTACAGTAGAAGCGGGGCAGCTGATCGGGCTGATCGGCTTAAACGGCGCCGGAAAAAGTACGACCATCCGGCATATTATCGGGTTAATGGAACCGAAAAAAGGGCGGATCACGATCAACGGCAAAAACTTAAACGCGGATCCGGACGCTTATCGAAAGCAGTTTTCGTACATACCGGAAACCCCGATTTTATATGAGGAACTGACGCTGGAAGAACATTTGAAACTGGCGGCAATGGCATATGGCATCGATGAAAAAACTTATGCGGACAGAACCGTGCCTTTATTAAAGGAATTCCGCCTGCATAAAAAGCTCGGCTGGTTTCCGGCCAATTTTTCAAAAGGCATGAAGCAAAAGGTGATGATTATGTGCGCCTTTTTAGTCGAGCCGAGCCTGTACATTATTGACGAGCCTTTTCTCGGCCTCGACCCGCTCGGCATCCAGTCACTGCTGGATTTGATGGGCACGATGAAGAAAAAAGGGGCGGGCATCCTGATGTCTACCCATATTCTTGCAACGGCAGAACGGTATTGCGACGGATTCATCATTTTGCATAACGGGCGGATCCGCGCGAAAGGAACATTGGAAGAGCTGCAGCAGCAATTTTCGATGCCCGGCGCAACATTGGATGATTTGTATATCCAATTGACAAAGGAAGATGACGATGAACGAAATTGACCGCCTTTGGAAAGAAAGATTTGCTTCCTACTTACAAAACCTAAGGCGCTATACACGGTATATTTTTAATGACCATTTGCTGTTTGTGCTGATTTTCGGGCTCGGTGCCGCTGCTTTTTATTACAGCCGCTGGGTGAAGCATCTCAGTCCAGATTTTCCCGTTGCCCTTGTAATGGGCCTTTTGCTCGGGTGGTTTCTGGCGGCGAGCCCGGTGTACACGCTGTTAAAAGAAGCGGACCGGGTGTTTCTTATCCCGATGGAAATGCGGATGCGCCCGTTTTTTAAAAAAGCGATCCTGTTTTCCTTCAGCATTCAGGCTTATCTGCTTCTGTTTGTGCTTGCCGCTTTGATGCCGATGTATGCGGCTGTTACGGGGCACGGATTCGGCCGTTTTTTTGGTCTGCTGATCCTGCTGCTCGTGTTAAAAATGTGGAACCTGCTTTTGAGCTGGAACGTGTATAAACTGCCGGAGCCGTATGCCCCTGTTTTCGACTGGATCATCCGGTTTGCATTAAGCGCCGCGTTTGTGTTTCTCGTTGTCAATGAGGCAAACCTCTTTCTTGTGGTCATTCTGGCTGTCGTTATGCTCGGCTTGTTTCTGTATTTTTACCGGCTCGCCCAAAAACGGACACTCAGATGGGATGCGCTCATTGAACGCGAAGAAAGGCGGCTAATGGGTTTTTACCGGTTTGCAAATCTGTTTGCTGATGTGCCGGAACTAAAAGGGCAGGTCAAACGGCGCAAATGGCTCGATCCGCTCCTCGCTGGCATCCGATACGGCCAGGAACATACGTATCAATACTTATTTGCCCGCACGTTCCTCAGGACAAGCCAGTATTTCGGGCTTTTTGTCCGGCTGACTGCAATCGGGGCCGTGCTGTTGTTTTTCAGCCATGAACGGGTGCTCGCGCTCGTTCTTGCCGTCGTGTTTATTTATTTGACAGCTTTCCAAATGATCCCGATGATCGGCTCCCACGATTTAAAAATCTGGTTGCGTCTCTATCCGGTGCCTCGCAAGTTGAAAGAAACGTCTTTTATCCGGCTTCTTGCAGTCTGCCTGTATGTGCAGACGGTCATTTTTGCAGCGGCGGCCGCATTGAACGGCTTGTGGATGAACGGTCTTTTCGTCCTTGTGGCAGGCGCTGTATTTTCCTGGCTGCTTGTCGCCTGGTATGTCCCCGGAAAAATTCGGCGCCAGTAACGCCGGCGTAAACTTAAAAAATGGCACAGGCTCTCCTTGTAAGCGGCGGTTCAGTTGCGCAGGTGGCAGCCTGCCCGTAAACATGAAAAACGGCACAAGCTGGAGAGCCTGTGCCGTTTTTCATGTCCAATCTTTACTGTCATCGGGCTGTACCGGTTTTAGCACCACGCCCATCTGCGGCGTTTTAAGCCACTGGCCACCCCGGTTTTTGCTAAAAAACGGAACCCCACGCCTGCAGCGGTTTTTCAAAACGCCCGGATTGCCGGGGAAAATAAAACCAGGCCGGCAACGTTGATGCTTGAGCATTTTCAGACGTTCTGGTACCGGATGGCTGCTGCACCCAAAGTTTTGGCGGCAATAAGCATCGCTTTTTCATGGATGTCAAAGCGCGGATGGTGATGCGGATAGGCCGGGTCGGCTTTTTCCGGGTCCGCCCCTGTAAAGAAAAAGACGCCTTTTACATGCTGTAAATAATAGGCAAAATCTTCCCCGATCATTGACGGGTCGACTTCTTCCACATTGGTGACACCTTCGATTTCTTTTGCGCAGTCGGCCAAAAATGCTGTTTCAGCCTCATGGTTCACAACCGGCGGATATCCGCGGAAATAGTGATAATCATATGTGCAGTCCGCCGCCAGGCATGTGCCTTGGATGATCCTTTCGATTTCTTTTTCCACCCTGTCCCGCACATCTTCGTCAAATGTCCGGACCGTGCCCGTGATTTTCGCCGTATCGGCAATGATATTGAAAGCATCGCCGGATGAAAAGGACCCGACCGTTAAAACCGCGGACCGGATCGGATTAATCCGGCGGCTGATGACTTGCTGAAGATTCGTGACAAGTTGCGCCCCGACGACGACCGCGTCTTTCGAAAGATGAGGCTGGGCGCCGTGCCCGCCATGGCCCTGGATCGTCACTTCAAACCGGTCGGCAGCCGCCATAAACGGCCCTCTCCGGTATTGGATATGGCCAACCGGAACCGTTGCCCATAAATGCGTGCCGAAAATGGCATCCACACCTTCGAGGCAGCCGTCTTCGATCATGGCTTTTGCCCCGCCTGGCGCGTATTCTTCGGCATGTTGATGGATGAAAACATACTCGCCTTCCAATTCATCTTTCAATTCATGTATCGCTTTGGCGAGCATCAGCAGTGTCGCCGTATGCCCGTCGTGTCCGCATGCGTGCATCACACCCGGCACCTGTGATTGATAGGGCACATCATTTTCCTCCTGGATCGGCAGCGCATCAAAATCGGCTCGGAGCGCGATGGTTTTCCCTGGCTTTGCGCCTTTTACACGGGCGACGACACCGTTTCCGCCGACATGTTCGCGCGGCCGGATGCCGAGGTTTTTGTAAAAATCAGCAATATAGCGGGCTGTTTCCACTTCTTTAAAGGACAATTCCGGGTGCATATGGAGATATCTTCTTGTCTCCACCATTTCCGGGTACAAACCGTCCAGTTTTTTATGTATTTTTTCCAACACTGTCATCTGCGATTCCCCCAACCTGTTATTTTTACTATTATACCATAATTGTGAAAAAGTCTGCTGCTTTATCGCGGTAACAGCGAAAAGAAAGCGGCGCCTCGGATGCAGGCTGCCGCTGTTGACGCCTTACTACATCATTTACCGCACCGTGTCTAAACGGGCCGCTGTTGGCCTGTGCGAATGGGAGATCGCAGCTTCAGCCGCCCCGTTGGACATGGACATGGGTCAAATCAGAAACATTGCGACTATCGTTGTCACAATGAGACCGGTGATGACAGGAATTACATTTCGCCTTGCCAGTTCAAACGGGTCGACATTGCAAATGGCGGCAGCTGGAATTAATGCCCAGGGAATGATTGTTCCCCCGCCGACAAAGATTGCGGCAATTTGCCCGAGTGCGGTCAGGGTGGCGGCTCCCGACCCGATCGCATGGGCAAACAGCGCTGCAATTGACCCGGCAAGTGAAATGCCGGAAAATCCTGATCCGTCAAGGCCGGTAATGATGCCAACGCCGGCTGTTGTCAGTGCGCCGATTTCTTTTGAGACCGGCATAACTGATGCCAGGGCGCTGCCGAGATCATTCACAATTCCTTGGGAAGCGTCCGGCAGATCGGCATGGATCATCGTATGAAAACCATCTCCGCCAAGATAGAAAAACGCGGCAATTGGAATGACGGGGCCGAACACCTGGAAACCGAACTGCAGACCGTCTATCAAATATTTTGTTACTTTTTCAAGGCCGTTTTTATGGGAACCGGCCATTGTAATGAGCAGCAGGATCATGATCGAGGTGCCGCCAACGAGTGCGGTTGCCGCATCCCCCTGCAAATGAAAAAGAACCATGGCAACGATGTCAAGGATGAAAAAAACAGGAATGAAAAGAGCAAAAAGTTTTTTGTATACCGGCTTGAGCGTGGGGACTTTTGCATCAGGCGGTGCGGTGCGGCCGGCCGGTTTCTCCCCGGTAGCAAGCAAGCCTTTTTTCATATCGCGTTTAAGCAGCAGAAAAGCGGTCACGGTCGTTACCACGCCCATCACGATGACGAGTGGCACGCTCGCTTCTATTACGGACGATACAGGAATGCCGGCACCGTCAGCTGTCAGTTTCGGCGCCCCTTGGATGACATAGTCGCCGGAGAGGGCGATCCCGTGCCCGAACAAGTTCATTGCGACAGCTACACCGATCGCCGGCAGCCCGACCCGGAGTGCAACCGGCAAAAGCACAGCCCCCATCAGTGCGACAGCAGGGGAAGGCCAAAAGAAAGTGGAGATAAACAGCATGAAAAAGCCGATGACCCAAAAAGCGAGATTCGGTCCTTTTATCAGCTTTGCGAACGGGGCCACCATCACATCATTGATCCCGGTATCAAGCATGCTTCTGCTCATTGAGACGATAATGGAAATGACAAGAATGATGGGCAGCAATTCTTTGATCGCAAATACAAAACTCGTAAAAATACCGCTGACAGACGCAGTGAACGACCCCGTTGCAATCCATGCAATGATAAAAATACCGGCAATACATACAAAGGACGTATCCTTTTTCAGTACCATCATCAGGATAATGAAAAGAATAAACATCAAATACACAAAGTGAATGGCAGTCAAATCGATGCCCATTTCCATTGCCCCCTTCTTGATGCAGCATATGGCGAGGGCAAGAAATGGGTGACTGTCACGATCAGAGTGCTTATAGCAATATTATCTGCGTAAATCCAAATGGTCACAGCAACAGATCCCGGCTACCTGAGCAGGCGGCCGGGATCTGTTTATCCTTCTTCTTCATCTTGTGGGATGACATATTCTTTTGTAAAAGCAGGGGCATCGTACGTGCTCTTGTTTGTGCCAATTTCCGTCAGATCCAAGCTGTGGATGAGCAAATAATCAATGGAACGCTTCCATCTTTCGAAACTTTCTTCGTCTTTCCAGCCGGTAATGGCGATATACGTATCCCCTTTTACCGGGCGGAGGAGCCGATATGCTGCAAAACCGGGCTTGTTTTCTATGGCCGGGGTGTTTTTTTTGAAGTGGAATTCATAAACCGGTTTTCCTTCATCCGGAATCGGAAGATGGGTAAAAATGAAGAATATGCCGTCTTCCAAATTTCCGCTGGAGGCAGCCAGCTGATAACGGCGCGGCGAGGCAAAAACGGTTTTCCCCTCCGTTTCGTGCAACAACAGGGCATGTTCCGGGTTTTGCAACAGCACCATCTTTTCATCGGGATACTTTTCCTTTATTTTTAAGAGAAAATCATAAGTACCCGTTGTGACGTAGACATTCATTTCTATCACCCCTCTCTACTTCCAGTTTAACCTATATCTTTCCGCTGTTCAATTTGTAAAGTTTTGCAAAATAAAGACGGCGGCCGAAAGCGAATAGAAATAGGAAGCGGCTCACGCCTTTTCATCTTTTCTGTCTGTGCCGGAGAGGCGATGGGGGAAGGAAGCGGCACAAAATGGAATAATAATGAAAAAACCGGGTAAAAATCGGACATAGCCTGTATTTCGCGTACAACCCTAAGGAAAAGCAAAATACGGCAAATTTGTGACAGTTGAAAGAGCTGGCTGCACAATGCTTTTTAAAACGATTATAGTAAAAAAAGATATTACCCTTTCAGGATAAAATAGTTTTTATTTGAAAAGAATTATTATAAAATAAATGGTGACTGTGTGGCGTGAGGAGGATAACATTTGAAGAAAAAAATCCTAAACGATTCCCTTTTAAAAGCGGCCAGGGGAGAACAGACAGGCCGCGTCCCCGTCTGGTATATGCGGCAGGCCGGCAGATCCCAGCCTGAATACCGGAAGCTGAAAGAAAAGTATTCTCTGTTCGACATCACGCATCAGCCGGAACTGTGCGCATATGTGACAAGGCTGCCGGTAGAGCATTACGATGTGGATGCCGCCATTCTTTATAAAGATATCATGACGCCGCTCCCCGCCCTCGGTGTGGAAGTTGAAATCCTCAAAGGAGCAGGCCCTGTCATACATAACCCGGTTTCTTCGTTAAAAGATGTGGAAAAATTGGGGGAGTTGCATCCGGAAGAAGATGTTCCCTATGTTCTGGAGACGATCCGGCTGTTAACGGAGGAACAATTGGCGGTTCCGTTGATCGGATTTTCCGGCGCGCCTTTTACTCTGGCCAGTTATATGATTGAAGGCGGGCCTTCAAAAGATTATAGAAAAACAAAAGCGTTTATGTATACAGAACCAAAAGCGTGGTTTGCGCTGATGGAAAAACTGGCGGATATGATCATCGTGTATGTAAAAGCGCAAATCAAAGCCGGAGCCAGCGCCATTCAAATATTCGATTCATGGGTGGGTGCTTTAAATGCAGCGGATTACCGCTATTATATGAAACCTGTGATGGAACGGATATTTACCGCGCTGCGAACAGAAAATGCCCCGTTCATCTTGTTCGGTGTCGGGGCCGGGCATCTGGCGCTTGAATGGAACAGCCTGCCAATTGATGTGGTTGGCCTCGACTGGCGGCTGCCGATCCAAAAAGCGCGCGCGCTCGGCGTGACAAAAGCAATCCAGGGCAATCTTGACCCCGCCGTGCTCTTGTCCCCGTGGGAAGTTATTCAAGAAAAGGCGGCCGCCATACTGGACGAAGGCATGGCGCAGCCGGGTTACATCTTTAACCTCGGGCACGGCGTCACCCCTGATGTCCGTCCGGAAACATTAAAAAGGCTGACAACGTTTATTCATGAATACAGCGAAAGAAAACAACAGGAGGAAGCATAATGGAAAAGAAAAAAATCGGACTGCTTGTCATGGCGTACGGCACGCCGTATAAAGAAGAAGATATTGAGCGTTACTATACCCATATCCGGCACGGGAGAAGGCCCCAGGATGAGATGCTGGAAGATTTGAAACGCCGGTATAAAGCAATCGGAGGTCTGTCCCCGCTTGCCAAAATAACAGAAAACCAGACATATGCGCTTGAAGCGAGGCTGAATGAACGGACGGACGGAGCGGAATTTAAAGCTTATATCGGCTTAAAACATATTGAACCTTTTATTGAAGATGCCGTCAAACAAATGCATGATGACGGTATTGAAGAAGCGGTATCGATCGTGCTTGCGCCACATTACTCGGCTTTTAGCGTGAAATCGTACAACGAAAGGGCGAAAGAAGCAGCGGCAAAACTGGGTGGGCCCGCCATCCAATCGGTCGAAAGCTGGTATGATGAACCGAAATTTGTCGATTTTTGGGCACAGCAACTTCAGAAAACGTATGCTACAATGAGTGAAGAAGAACGTGCGTCTTCCTGCCTGATTGTATCCGCCCACAGCCTCCCGGAAAAAATTTTGCAGTACGGCGACCCGTATCCGGAACAAATCCGGGAAACAGCTGATCTGATTGCGGAGGCAGCGGGCGTCCAGGCGTATGCAGTCGGCTGGCAAAGTGCAGGCAATACGCCGGATCCGTGGCTCGGCCCCGATGTGCAGGACCTTACAAGAACGCTGTATGAAAAACATCATTATAAGGCTTTCATTTATGCTCCGGTCGGGTTCGTTGCGGAACATCTGGAAGTTTTATATGATAATGATTATGAGTGCAAGGCAGTTTGCGATGCAGTCGGCGCATCGTATTATCGCCCGGAAATGCCGAATGACAACCCGGCTTTTATTGATGCGCTGGCTGAGGCCGTTTTGAAAAAAACAAAATTCGGTTTACTGCCGCAAGAATAGGCAGCCGCCGGAGATTTTTAACGTATTTCCATAAAACATGACATTATTGCCAAAGAAGGTGCTGACCATGGCCGGAAACAGAAAAAAAGTAGCTGTACTTGGCGGCGGAATCACCGGCTTGACAGCTGCTTATTATTTGCGGCGCCTTGTTGAGGACCAACAGCTGCCGCTTGATGTGATATTGTTGGAAAAAGGGCGCCGGCTTGGCGGCAAAATCCAGACGGTCAGGCGTGCCGGATTTGTCATTGAACGCGGGCCGGATTCTTTTCTGGCAAGAAAGCAAAGCGCTTTGCATCTGGCAGAAGATCTCGGGCTTTCGCCTTCCCTCGTATCCAATGCGACAGGCAAATCTTATATTTTATTAAACCAACAGCTCTATCCGGTGCCAAGAGGGTCTGTGATGGGCATTCCGACAAGATTAGCGCCTTTTTTTGCTTCTCCTTTGTTTTCCGTTACCGGCAAAATCCGGGCGCTCTGCGATTTGATACTGCCCCGGAAAAATACCGGTGAAGACCAGTCAGTCGGGGATTTTGTCCGCTACCGGCTCGGTGAAGAAGTGCTGGAAAACCTTGTTGAACCATTATTGTTCGGGGTATATGCCGGGGATGTCGACGAGCTGAGCGTGCTGGCAACGCAGCCTCAATTTTTCGAGGCTGTCCAAAAGCACCGCAGCCTGATCCTCGGCATGAAAAAAGTAGCAGCGGAATTTGCGCAAGACTCCAGGCCTACCCGGAAAAAGGGGGCTTTTTTAACCTTTCAAAACGGCCTTGAAACGCTCGTTGAAGCACTTGAGGAAAAAATCGGCGCTGAGGCAGTCATGAAGGGTGTGACGGTGGACGCGATTGAAAAAAGCGCGGGCGGCGGGGATTACAGGATCACATTGACAAATGGAACCCACATGAAAGCGGATTATATTATTTCAGCCCTCCCCCATTTTTCGCTCCCCCATATTTTTTCAAAGTATGCTTTTTTTGCGCCGCTCGAAAAGGTGCCATCCACGTCCGTCGCAACCGTATCGATGGCGTTTCCGGAGAGCGCGGTAAAAAAAGACATTGACGGGACAGGCTTTGTGGTGACGAGAAACAGTGATTATACAATTACAGCCTGCACGTGGACGCATAAAAAATGGCCGCACACCGCACCGGAAGGAAAAGCGTTGCTGCGTTGTTATATCGGCCGGTCGGCGGAAGCCGCGGTCGTCGATCTCGCAGATGACAGGATCCAGAAAATCGTGCTGGAAGATTTGAATAAAATCATGGAAATTACAGCAGAACCGGAGTTTACGGTTGTTTCCCGCTGGAAATATGCAATGCCGCAATATACGGTAGGCCATAAAGAAAGAATGGATAAGATTTTAGCGGCAGCCAAACATGAATTGCCGGGCATTTCTTTTGCCGGCAGCTCGTTTAACGGGGTCGGCGTGCCGGACTGCATCTCCCAGGGAAGGGCGGCGGTTGGCGAGATGCTCCGGTACTTCCAACTCAAGGCTGAATTTTAATAGACAGTGAAGAAGCGGTAGGGTGCATTCGACTGGCACCTGCCGTTTTTATTGTCCCGAAACGGGAGTCAGGCATGTATAAATTTTTCCGGCGCGTTGCCAGGTAAGTATGCCGCATCAGCGCGCACTCCCCAATGGAGAAATGCTTTATTTGAAGAAGCGGGCAAGCTGAAAAATGAAAAGCTTGAATGATTCGTTTTGGCAAGAAGCAGATTCACTGAATGCAATTACTTGATGTTCAAGGGGAAACGTGGTATATTACTTTTTGTGCAAAAATGACCAAAAAACCAAAATAGTCAATTGTTCTCGAGGGAGGTGGAAAGCTTGGAAACGGACCGCAGGCTGCAAATATTAAACGCTGCTACAAAATCTTTTGCCCAGTATGGTTATAAAGCGACAACAATGGATTTGATCGCCAAAATGGTCAACGTTGGAAAGGGGACCATTTACAATTTTTTTCGCAATAAAGAAGAATTATTCCATGAAATCATTGCCCGCCTGATTGATGAAATGGAGCAGGTGGCGGAAGCGTCAATGGATCCGGAAGCTTCTTTTTATGCCAATCTGCATTCCGCCCTGTTCAGCATTCTTGAATTCCGCAAAACCCATCAGCTGACGCTTAAATTATTCGAAGAGCAGAAAGAAATGGGAACGCCGGCCGTCAATGACATGGTCGAGAAAATTGAAGAGAAGATCATTGACTACCTGAAAGGAATGCTGGAACGGGCGATACAGGCGGGGAAAATCAAACCGTGCAATCCGGAGTTGGCCGCTTTTATCATGTTTAAACTGTATGTCGCCATTATTTTTGACTGGGAAAAACACCATGATTCTCTGTCGAAGGAAGAAATTGCGGAGGCGTTTGAACTGTATTTGTTAAAAGGGCTGCAGAACTGATTTTTCGGCTGGAAAAGGAGGTATTTTAGATGGACAATTTATGGTTCGCGGAAATACGGAGTATTTTACGTTCGCCGAAAAAGCTGATTGAAACGGCAGCCATTATTCTTGTGCCAATTTTATATGCCGGCATGTTTATCTGGTCTTTTTGGGATCCGTACGGGCATCTCGAAAAATTGCCGGTTGCCGTTGTAAATGAAGACAAAGGGGCACAAATGGAGGGGGAACATCTCGCCCTCGGGGATAAGCTCGTCAAAAATTTAAAAGAAAAGGACAGCTTTGATTTTCACTTTGTCGATCAGCAAACGGCGGAGAAAAAACTGAAAGATAACCAATATTATATGATTATAGAGATCCCTGAAGATTTCTCTAAAAACGCAACCACTTTACTGGATAAAAACCCACAAAAATTGCAGCTGAACTATATTCAAAACCAGGCAATGAACTATACTTCTTCCAAAATTGAAGAATCTGCAATGACAAAAATAAAATCGAGCGTTGCGGAACAGGTGACAAAAACGTATGCGGAAGAAGTATTCGGCAAAGTGAAAGAAATGGCAAACGGCTACCGGTCTGCCGGAAACGGGGCAAAAAGCCTTGCCAAAGGAAGCGGCAAACTAAAAGACGGCGCTGTTGTCTTAAGAAAAGGAACGGAAAATTTGTTGACCGGCGCTACCGCCCTGAACGACGGCATCGGCCGGGTCCATAACGGGGCGGCTGATTTAAACAAGGGCGCTTTGAAACTGTATAACGGTTCACGCACGCTCGGCGAAGGGATCGCCCAGGCTGACAGCGGCGCCGTTTCCTTGAAAAACCATTTGGCCCAATTGGCGGCAAGCTCGGTTACTTTTTCAAACGGGCTGTCGGAGGCAAAATCGGGTGCGGATAAGGTAGCAAATGGTTCAAAAACGCTGGCCTCGGGTATGAACCAGCTTGCCTCGGCAAGCGGCCAGTTGCTTGATGCGTCGAAACAGCTTCAAACAGGAGCCGGCAAGGTGGCAGACGGGAGCGCCAAAGTAAGTAACGGCTTAAATGGGGTAAACAGCCAGCTTCCGGCGTTAACGAGCGGCACCGCCCAAGTGCAAAACGGCGTGAAAAAGCTGCAACAACAGCTGCCTGAAAAGCTTGCAGCGGGCATTGCAACCCAGATGGAGAAAAACATGGAGACCAGGCTTACCGGCCTTCAGCCGCAAATCGATGCGATGAGCAGCAGTATGTTTGACCAGCAAAAAAAACAGGCGGAAAACCTGCTCAGCCAGTTAAAACAAGTGCTGCCGGCCGAAACATATCAGACGGTTTCCAACCAAGTCTTGAGTAATTATAAAGATGAAAAGAAAAAAACATTCCAGCAAGCATTCCGAGAGCAGGTCATAAAGCAGCTTTCGGCCTCGTTAACCAGCGGGTCTGCATCTTCACAAGCCGCTTTGCAAAGCCAGATTCAACAGGCGATTAATCCATATTTCAAGAAACTGAACGACGGGCTTGCAAATGTGGGCAGCGGGCAGCAACAAGTGCAAACCGTTATTGGCGAACTCGCCAAAGGCGCCAATAGTTTGAATGACGGCGCACAGCAACTTGCAAGCGGCCAAAATGCATTCGTCAAAAATGCAACCATTTTTAATGAAAAACTGCAACAAGCTGCATCCGGCGCAAACAGCCTCGAATCCGGGGCAACGGCGGTTGCATCCGGGCTCGGGCAGCTTTCCGGCGGTTCAGGCCAGCTCGTAAACGGAACGAAACAACTGGCAGAAGGTTCAAGCGCGCTTGCAGAAGGGACCGGAAAACTGGCAGAAGGTTCAAATGAATTGACGAACGGTACACAATCACTTGCGAACGGCTCAAGCGTGCTCGTAAAAGGCACGTCCCAATTATTAAATGGCGCAGGCCAGTTGCAAAGCGGAAGCAAGCAGTTGAACAACGGTGCGGGCAGCCTTGTTTCCGGCACGGGCCAATTAAATGCCGGCGCAGATAAACTGAGCAATAAACTTGGCAAAGCGGCTGACCAGGCCGGGGTCATCAATCCGACCGACGCCACTTATAATATGATGAGCAGCCCGGTCCGGCTGAACCATGATGCTGTGACAAAAGTGCCGAACTATGGTACCGGCCTTGCTCCGTATTTCTTATCGCTCGGGCTTTTTGTCGGCGGATTATTGCTGACAATTATCTACAATGTAAAAGCCCCGGCAATCATGCCGAAAAACGGGGTAACCTGGTTTCTTGGAAAATTCGGCGTCATGGCACTGATCGGCATCTTACAATCGCTTTTGGCAGATTTCATTCTGCTTGATCTGCTGAAATTGCATGTGCAAAGTGTGCCGCTGTTTATCATTGCAACCATTGTGACGAGCCTGACTTATATGGCGATCATCCAATTTTTGGTTGCGGCATTCGCGAACCCGGGCAGGTACATTGCGGTCATCATTTTGATTTTGCAACTGACGACAAGCGCAGGCACCTTCCCGCTTGAATTGATTCCAAAGCCGCTTCAGGCTGTTCATGATCTGATGCCGATGACCTATTCGCTGCAAATGTTTAAAGCGGTGATTTCAAGCGGCGATTTCAGCTACATGTGGCAAAATGTTGATAAGCTTTCGGTCTTTTTTGCAGCGTTTATCTTTCTTTCCCTTCTGTACTTTGTTGTGAAATTTAGACATCTTCACAGGATGGCAGAAAAGGAAGGAGCAGCCTCTCCGGTAGAAGCATAAGAGATTTGCTGTAAAAGCAGCAGGACGAAGCCATTTTGGCCGATCCTGCTGCTTTTTTATTGCAAAATATGACGAACAGGATAAATTGCTTCAGGCAACACGTAAAGGAGGAATGGTTAGTCCGACTATAGTTGTATTTGTAAATGGAGCTGCATGCCGGTATTTTATATTTCAAGGGCTTGCCGGACATTGCTGTAAAAGACAGGTTTCCGCCATTTTCCATGTGAAGCGATCACAAAAGCAGCCCCTTTTTCGGAAACAATGATAAAACTTTCACAAACTTGTCATGAACGGGTATAAAAGCGCTTTCTGCAGGGGCTTATAATAAGATTAGAGATGGTGTAAAGGAAAGGGTGAGAGAGGTGGGCTACGAACGATTGGCCAGTAAACTGGTGCAGCTTTCGGGAGGCGGGGAAAATATTCAAGCGGTTTTCCACTGTTCAACAAGGCTCCGCTTTAAATTAAAAGACCCGGGGCGGGCAAAAAAAGCGGCGGTAGAGGAGCTTGACGGGGTGATTTCGGCCGCTGTTTCCGGCGGGTATTTTCATATTGTGACAGGGATAAATGCCGGGGAAGTGCACAATGACATGTTAAAATATCTGCATCTAGTCCGGATGGAAAGCGGGCAACGGGAAGAAACTTCTGGCTTTGAAAACCCGGTCATGCAGCCGGGCAGATTAACCGGACGCCCGGATGCGGCAGAAATATCCGGCCTTGAGGATCAATTGTTTCATCAGATGATGGACACGGCGACATCCATTTTGAATGCCCGGGGCGGAGGCGAGCCGGTTATGGTCGTTTTATTCGGGTGCAAAAACAAAGAACCGGCCGTTGCCGGAGGTATCCCGCATAAGAAAACGGAAGAACCGGTGCGATATCAGAAAAAGGAAATGATCGCCAGCCCGTTTACAGGGGAAACGATCCCGCTTGAGCAAGTCAATGATCCTGCATTTTCTTCCGGCATACTCGGCAAAGGGGTCGGCATTAAGCCTTCTGTTGGCAAGCTTTTTGCGCCGATCAGCGGGACGGTAACGGCGGTGTTTCCGAGCGGGCACGCGATCGGCATCACGTCCAAAACCGGCATTCAAATTTTGATTCATATCGGTATTGATACGGTCCGGCTCGAAGGAAAATATTATCATGTCCATGTGAAAAAAGGCCAGCCGGTTGAAAAAGGTGAAATGTTAATCGAATTTGATATTCCTGAAATCGAAGCAGCCGGGTACGATTTAACTTCCCCGGTTGTGATCACGAACGCGGACAATTATGTTGAGGTGCTGGAAACGGACCGGAAAAAAGTTGTTGCCAGTGACCAGCTGATGACGATAGTCAGTTAAAAAACAAACAGGGTGCCACATACGGCGCCCTGTTTGTCAGTAAACAATATCCACCTGATGATCTTTGAAAAAACGGAGCCATTCATCACTCGGTTTTTCATCTGTGACCACAAAGTCAACAGCCGAAAAATCCGCAAAATGGACAAAGGCAATTTTGTCGAATTTGCTTTTGTCCGCGAGCAGAATGACTTTATTTGCCTGTTTGAGCATTTCCTTTTTAATATGGCTTTCCGCTTCATTCGAGTCGGTGATCCCCCGCACCATGGAAATGCCTTTACAACTGAACAGCGCCACATCGACATTGTATTGGCGCACAGCATGTTCAGCAACAGAACCGACCAGCGAATTGGAACGTTTCCGCAGCGCTCCGCCTGTTGACAGAAGCTGAATGTTTGACTGGGCCAGTTCGCTTAATGCGATGGCAGAATTGGTTAAGACGACAAGTCCCTCTTTCGTTCTGTTCAACTCTTTTAACGCTTCCAACACGGTCGAGCTCGCATCCGCCACAATCGTATTTCCGTCTGAAATGAGCGGCTGCAGCTTGCCGGCAATGTTTTGCTTTGCTTCCATATTGACGGTGAATCTTGTCTGGTAGGGGAGATCTTCATTTGTATGGAGATTGAGCACAGCACCCCCGTATGTCCGCGTCACAATTCCTTCTTTTTCAAGCTTCTCCAGATCTCGCCTGATCGTCTCTTCCGTTACTTGAAACTCCTTTGCCAAATTGGCAACATACACTTTTTTCTCCCGGTACAGCGTATTTAAAATTTTATCTCTCCGTTCAAAAGCCAGCATGTCCCCAACCCCGTTCCTGTCCTGTATCCTTTTCTCTGATAAGCCCATTTTAGCAAAAATCGTCCGTTTAAAAAAGAAAACAACAAAAGTACAATAAAATAAATAAAAAAATCTTTTTTTATATTGATTTATGTTTGTTCTTTCGCTAGTATAGGAAATGTGAAGAAGGGTTTTCACAAACCAGTTAAAGAAAGCGGTTTCTTAACCAAATTTTGAAGTGCACGCATGGCGGCTTGTTTGTCCCGCTGCCCAACAATCAATATAACATGGAAGGAATAAGGGCGGCGGAAAAAGCCATACAGATTGCTTTTGATGGTTTGTATATCGGACTGCTGGCGGATTTTTCATCTGGTAATAAGATAGAAGATTTTAAAATAAAGGAAAGCGAGGGGTAAAACGTGATCAGAAAAGCGAGTGTAATGTTTGTGCATAAGGATCAATATGAGGAATACAAGCGCCGGCATGACCATATCTGGCCGGAAATGTCAAAAGAATTAAAGGCGCACGGGGCCCGTAATTATTCGATTTTTTTGGATGAAGAAACGGGTCGGTTATTTGCTTATTTGGAAGTGGAAGATGAAGCGCTCTATGAAAAAATGGCAGATACAGAGATTTGCAGAAAATGGTGGGACTATATGGAACCGCTAATGGAAACTAATCCCGATAACAGCCCTGTGTCTGTTGCATTAAAGGAAGTTTTTCACCTGACCTAACAGCCATTCCATTCAGAACTCCAGCAGTTCACATTGTAAGCGATATCAAATCCTTCATATAAATGATAACAGAAAGGCGGAGAAGAAATGGCGAGAATAGGAAGCAAAAGCACGACCGGCTGGAAAGCGACAATTTCGGTTGCCATGGCCAATTACATTGAAGCCGGTTCCATTATCGCAGCAGCCAGCAGTTTGACGCTCTGGCAGGCTTACCTGCACTTAAACAGCATTTCCGTGGGCTTGTTAAGCGCCCTCAGTGCCAACGCATTTGGCGCGGCAATCGGAGCACTGTTCGGCGGGTATTTAACCGATAAATACGGCAGAAAATTTATCTACACGTATGATTTGCTTGTATATATGCTTGGTGTGTTTTTGATTGCGGTTTCCGTCAACTTTCCGATGCTGTTAATCGGCACCATTATTACCGGGGTAGCCGTAGGAACAGGGGTGCCTGCTTCGTGGACATATATTGCGGAAGAAGCCCCGCATTCAAAGCGTGCGGCCCATGTAGGTACGGCGCAATTGGCATGGTCAACGGGGCCAATGATCACGTTTCTGCTCGCCGTTTTGCTTGCGCCGCTTGGCCTGCTCGGCAGCCGGATTATTTTCCTCCATCTATTAGTCATCGCATTCATCACTTGGTATATCCGCCAGGGGCTTGAAGAATCAGCCATCTGGAAAGAAGATAAAGAAAAAGAAAAAACCGACGCCCAGCTGGGGAAAAAATCAAGAAGCTCCTTGAAAGAATTATTTCGTTTAAAAGTAAACCGCCAGGCCCTCTTTTTACTGATCGGCATTTATCTATTCTGGAACTTAACGGCAGGGGCAATGGGGTACTTTATGCCCTATATTTACCAAAATGTTGGCGGCCTGACGAACGAACAGGCGAACTTGCTGCAAGCTTTCCTCTGGGCGTTAACGGTGCTGACAACCTATGTTGTCTTTATGAGGCTGGGTGACCGTTACAGCCGGCGTTTCCTCTTTGGTTTAGGGGCGGTGATGGGCATTGCCGCATGGCTTATTTTGACTTTTACAGGGATGAATTGGTTCTCCCTTTTTGCCTTTGTTATTCTCTGGGGAAGCGCTGCCGGATTCGGCGCCCAGGCGTTTTACGGCTTGTGGGCGAGCGAACTGTTTCCGACCCGGTACCGCGCGGGCGCACAAGGGTTCATTTATTTCCTCGTCCGGTTCGGAATTGCCATCTGGTCTTTTCTGCTTCCGACCATTATGGACACGCTCAGTTTTAAAGTAGCGGGAATTGTAATGATCGTATTCCTTGTCATCCATTGTATCATCGGAATCGCGCTCGCACCGTCTACACAAGGAAAAACGCTGGAAGAAATTGAAAAAGAACGGTTCGGGACCGTTCGGGACGGGGAAAAACGAGCCGTTACACCAACAACTGCAGCGGAACATTTGAATCAGTAAACCAAAAGGCACAAGTGCGGATCACACTTGTGCCTAAAAGATTATCTGTTTTTTGCCCGGCTGACCCTGAGTTCGGGCTGTTTGCTTCCGGCTGGCAACAACGTCATCAGCGAACCCGCGACGATCAGGATAATCCCGACCGTAACAGCCGGCGTAATCGCTTCTCTCAGAAAAATGAGGGCCAAAATTGGCGCCAGTGCAGGCTTAATAAAGAAAACCATCGAAGCCATTGATGCACTTGTTACATCCATCGCAAGGAAGTAAAACGCAAACCCGAGCCCGGTGACAAAAATGCCGATATAAATCAGGCTTGGCAGCGTATGCCATGCAATTCCGCGGAACACGGGCACATTTGCAAATACGCCGAGGCCAACGGAACGCAGCCAGCCCGCAACAAATCCAATTTTCGAAATCAATACAAGCGCAAGAATTTCAATGCTGCCGGTAAAAAAGCTCAAACAGGTTAAAATGACACCATCACATTTAAACTGCTGGCTGCCTTTTCTGCCGACAACACTGTAAAGCGCAAACGTAACCGCCGAAAGAAGCGCAACAATGATGCCAAATGGACTTTGGATTTCAAACGGGTTGACGATAAACAAAATGCCGACCAAGCTGATGCCCAATGCAACCAGCGTCCGCTTCGAAAGACGCTCTTTTAAAAGAAAATGGGCGAGCGGAATAACAAACAGCGGGTTGCAACTGAACAAAATCGCAACGGTGGAAGCTTTCGTATAAACAATGGCCAATTGGTAAAATGTCATGCTAATAACAACACATAAAAAGCCGGTTACAACAAAAAATAAAAAACTGTCCTTTGTCATGTGAAAATGATATTTTTTCATATGCTGAAACGCCAATGGCGACAATATAACCGCGCCAATAAAAAAGCGAAGCAGGTTCAATTGGATCGGATGAAACGTACCGGCAACCATTTTTATGGCAATTTCCATCGTGCTGAAAAATATAGCAGACAAAACAATGTATAAAATTCCTTTTTTCATGCTCATTACCTCGATCTCTTTCAAAATGTTTAAATGGTTATCCGGTCATCTGATGATCAACAAAAAACGGCAGCGCAAATTCCCCTATTCCAGTTTTATTCCATCTCTTATTATAATGCTCTTCCATTCATAAAGAAAAGGACAACTATGTGAACAATAGAACAAATTGGTGTCTGCCGCCTGAAGAATTCGTTTCCTTCTCCTTTCATCTTATTTTTCCTTCGATTTTCGCTTGTTTCCTGATGGATTTGTTTTGCAGAGGAACGAGAAAGCCCATGCAGCCCGCAACCCGGTTTCGGACTTGGGAGAGAAGTCCAGCGAATATGAACGATCACGAAAACTTGTAAGAATGGCGGAACTTTAAGTATCTGAAAGTGCCACCTTTTTGACGATCTGTTGAATCAATAGACAAAGAACAGCAAAAAACAAACAACATCATAGTTATATAAATTATGTTTGTTTTATTTGACACCCCAACATAGCCACATTAAAATAAAAGAAGAAACAAAAAATTTCAGATTGAAAGGCTGGGAGAGGATGAAAACGGCTACAAAAACATACCAAATGTATATTGACGGGGAATTTACAGACGCTGCTTCAAAAGAAACTTCCCAAGTTATAAACCCGGCAACAGAAGAAGTGATTTCCGAAGTCCCGAAAGCAACAATCGAGGATGTCAGAAGGGCAATCGATGCGGCAGAACGTGCCCAGAAATCATGGGAAAAATGTCCTTCTTCTGAACGGGCCAAATACTTAACTGCGATAGCACAGGAAATCCGCCGCAACGCCGATGCTTTGGCGCGCGTCATTTCAGAAGAAGTCGGAAAAACGCTGGAACTTTCCACAACCGAAGTCCATTTTACAGCCGATTATATCGACTACATGGCCGGCTGGGCGCGGCGGTACGAAGGGGAAATCGTGCCAAGCGACCGCCCGAAAGAAAACATTTTCGTCTACAAAGCCCCCATTGGCGTCATTGCTGGCATTTTGCCATGGAACTTCCCGTTTTTCCTCATCGCCCGTAAAGCAGCGCCGGCGCTGATTACCGGAAATACGATTGTGATCAAACCGAGCGGGGAATCGCCGAACAATGCGTTGGAATTTGCAAAAATCATTGACAAAATCGGCCTGCCGAAAGGGGTTATCAATATTGTCACAGGCAGCGGAAGCACGCTCGGGGATGAACTGTCCCGCAACCCGAAAGTTGGCATGGTCAGCCTTACCGGCAGTTACAGTGCAGGAGCGGCCGTGATGCGGGCAGCCGCGGACAATATTACAAAAGTTTCGCTTGAATTAGGCGGGAAAGCCCCGACGATTGTGATGGACGATGCCGATATCGATCTTGCTGTCAAATCGGTTGTTGAATCGCGTGTGATCAATACCGGGCAGGTTTGCAACTGCACAGAACGCGTATATGTTCAAGAAAGTGTCGCAGATGTGTTTATCAGCAAAATCGTCAAAGCCATGCAGGACGTCAAATTCGGTGACCCGCTTGCCGAAGAAGGGCTGGATATGGGGCCGCTTGTCAGCAAAAGCGCACTGGAAAGCGTCGATCAAATGGTGAAAAGAGCGGTTGAAGGCGGCGCCAAAGTGTTAACCGGCGGCAAACCGGCTGGCAGGGACAAAGGCTACTATTATGAGCCGACCGTGCTTGTCAATGTCGATAACACAATGGAAATCATGCGCGAGGAAATTTTCGGGCCGGTTCTCCCGATTGCGACGTTTAAAACACTTGATGAGGCGATTGAACTGGCAAATGACTGCCAATACGGCCTGACTTCTGCCATTTTCACTTCCAATGTAGACACAATGATGCGTGCCAGCAATGAATTGAAGTTTGGCGAAACGTATGTGAACCGTGAAAGCTTTGAAGCGATCCAGGGCTTCCACGCCGGCTGGAGAAAATCGGGCGTCGGCGGTGCAGACGGCAAACACGGCCTCGAAGAATACTTGCAAACGCATGTTGTATATGTACAATACAAATAATCAAAAGCGCCGGCCGGCAGCCGGCGTTTTTGATTATCGCAGTTTCTCAATTTCTTTCATGATTTTTTCAGCATCAAAGTCCGCACTTCCGTCAAAGTCTTTTATAAGCTCACCGTCTTTATTGACGACATAAAAACTCGTGCCGTGGACAACCTGGTCATTTCCATCCGATTTGGCGACCGGGTTTTTAAAATTTTTCATCGCAAACTTTTCAATTTTTTTCTGCGAGTAGCCGGTAAGGAAATGCCACATGGAAAAATCGCTGTGAAATTGGTTGGCAAATTGTTTCAGCTTTTGCGGCGTATCCACTTCGGGGTCGATGCTGAAAGATACAAGCTCCACATCTTTGTAACCCGCTTTTTTAATTTTCTCCTGCAATTCGCTCATATGCATCGTCATCGGGGGGCAAACCGTTTTGCAGCTCGTAAAAATAAAGTCGGCCACCCATACTTTCCCTTTTAAATCGTCCAGACTGAAAGATTTCCCATCCTGGTCCTTAAATTGAAAGTGTTCAACCGGGTCCCCTTTTGGCGCACAGGAGGAAAGCGCCGGAAGCAAAAATACGAACAACACGAGAAGTGCAATCTTTCTCTTCAAATCAGCCTCCCCCTTTACGGATGTAAGCGTTATTTTGTATGATCATTATAACATGTATTTTCAGTATAAACGGTAAAAACAGAAAAAAGAGGGTGAAGTGGTGAAAAAGTGGATTCTGGCGGGCTTGTTCCTGATGGCCGTATCGCTCTTTGCCGGATGCGGAAAACAGGAGCAGGCGGCTGTAAAACCGGCGAAAATGGTAAAAGTGCAGCTCATCGTGCCCAAAACCGCTAACGCCGGCACAAGCATCCCGTTAAAGGCGGTTGTCACACAAGGAAAAGAAAAAGTAGACGATGCAGACGAAGTGAAGTTTGAAATTTGGAAGGAAAATTCGGATAAAAACAGCTCGATGCTGGAAGCGAAGCATGATCAGCACGGCATTTATACCGCAAAAACGGTCATCAAAGAACCCGGCACATATACGGTCCAGGTGCACGTGACAGCGCGGAAAATGCATGTCATGCCTAAAACCGCTTTATCCGTAAACTGAAAAACAACCGGGCAGCGTGAAGGCGTTTTTTATCTTTGCGCTGCCCTTTTTGTTATTCATGGCTTTTCACATGCAGGCAGTTCGGGCATGTATTGCCATAGCATTCCGACTGCTCATCGATTTTTTCACCGCATTCTGTGCAATATTTGTCAGGCAGGTTTTTGAAAAAGTCTAAAATATTTTGTACCATTTTCACGACTCCTTTGTTATATAACTGTTTATTATATTTTTAATTGTATTATAACAGTTTTTAAATGTCAATGGCGAAATGGTGAATTTTTTAGAAAAATAGAGAAAAGATCAAAGATTGCCCACGGGCATCCCTTGTTCTATAATGAAAATGAAAGGGATTGCTTTACATTTTGCATAAAGGAGGCGGCATTATGCTGTTTATTGATAATCAGGGCATTACCGACCCGCGCATCAACCTTGCCATCGAAGAGTATGCCCTGAAAAATCTCGATATCAATGAAACTTATTTACTTTTTTACATAAACCAGCCGTCGATTATTATCGGCCGCAACCAAAACACCATCGAAGAAATCAATACGGATTACGTGGACAAAAATGGTGTCATCGTCGTCCGCAGGCTCTCCGGCGGCGGCGCGGTGTACCATGATCTCGGCAACATCAATTTCAGTTTCATCACAAAAGATGACGGCGAGTCCTTCAGCAATTTCCGCAAATTTACCGATCCGGTTGTGCAGGCATTGCGCAAACTCGGTGTAAACGCGGAATTAAGCGGGCGCAATGACATCCAAGTTGGCGACCGGAAAATTTCGGGGAACGCGCAGTTTTCCACAAACGGGCGCATGTTCAGCCACGGCACGTTGATGCTCAATTCAGAACTTGATAAAGTTGCGCAGGCTTTAAAGGTCAGAAAAGAAAAGATCGAATCAAAAGGGATCAAGTCAGTGAGGAGCCGCGTCGCCAACATCTCCGAATTTCTCGACCATCCAATCTCCATGTCGGCATTCAGGCAATTGCTTTTGGAAAGCATTTTCGGTGGCAAGGAAATACCGGAGTATAAGCTGACCGAAAAGGATTGGGAAAAAATCCGCCAAATTTCGAAAGAGCGGTACCAGACATGGGAATGGAACTATGGCAAATCGCCGAAATTCAATCTCCGGCATTCCCGGCGTTTTCCGGTGGGAACGGTCGATGTACGGCTTGAAGTGAACAAAGGGATCATCGAAAACTGCAAAATTTACGGCGATTTCTTCGGCATCGGGGAAGTAAAGGATATAGAAGAAAAGCTGGCCGGCTGCCGTTATGAGCGCGCCGGTATTGAAAAAGCGTTGGAAGGCATAGATATCCGGCATTATTTTGGCAACATAACGAAAGAAGATTTTATCAGCCTCATCTATTAAGAACGCGCAAATTCCCGGGTTCCAATGGCAATCCGGGAATTTGTATTGAAATATTTTAATTGTTTTTATATAATAAATGGGTAGAATGAATGATTGTTCACTCAGAAAGGGGAGGGAGAAATTGAATTTACCGTCCAGTTTAAAAAAGACGGCGGAAATGAACGCGGACAAAACAGCTTATATTTTTATGGATCAGCCTGTTACGTACAAGGAACTTGACACGGCCGTTTCAAAGTTTGCGGACGGGCTGAAAAAACTCGGGCTCAAAAAAGGGGATCATATGGCCCTTCTGCTTGGCAATTCACCGCAATTCATAATTGCCTTGTACGGGGCGATGCGGGCCGGCGTGACCACGATACCGGTCAACCCGATTTACACGCCGGAGGAAATTCGCTACATATTGGATAACGGCGATGTGAAAGCAGTCGTGGCGCTTGATTTATTTGTACCATATGTGGATAAGATCGATGCCCTGCTGCCGAAAGTGGAGCATTACATCATTTGTGAAACCGATCCGGCAAAAGCGGGAAAATATACGCACCCAAAATTGAAATCGTTTTCACAAATACTGGCGGAAAGTTCGCCGTCCGTCGAAGAAGTGCCGCTTTCTGAAGGGGATACGGCGGTTATTTTGTATACGTCCGGAACGACCGGAAAGCCAAAGGGGGCGATGCTTACGCATAAAAATTTATATTCAAATGCGAGCGATATAGGCTCCTATTTGAAAATGAGCGCGGATGACCGGGTCATTACGGCTTTGCCGATGTTTCACGTTTTCTGCCTGTCGGTTGCTGTGAATGCGCCGCTCATCAGCGGGGCAACGCTGCTCATATTGCCGAAGTTCAGCCCGAAAGAAGTGTTCCGGGTGGCAAGCCGCTACAAAGCAACGATATTTGCCGGCGTGCCGACGATGTACAATTATTTGTTCCAATATGAAGGCGGGGATCCGAAAGACTTCGCCACGCTCAGGCTGTGCATATCCGGCGGCGCTTCGATGCCGGTTGCGCTTCTGAAAAACTTTGAAAAAAAATTCAATGTGCTCATTTCGGAAGGATACGGATTGTCGGAAGCCTCCCCGGTTACCTGCTTCAATCCGCTTGACCGCCCGCGCAAACCGGGATCGATCGGCACCAATATTGTCCATGTTGAAAATAAAGTCGTGGATGAGCTTGGAAATGAGGTGCCTGTCGGCGAAGTCGGCGAACTCGTAGTACGCGGGCCGAACGTGATGAAAGGGTACTATAAAATGCCGGAAGAAACGGCGGCTGCGATCCGGAACGGCTGGCTGCATACCGGCGACATGGCGAAGATGGATGAAGAGGGTTACTTTTATATCGTAGACCGCAAGAAAGATATGGTCATTGTCGGCGGTTTTAATGTGTATCCGCGCGAAGTGGAAGAAGTGCTTTACGACCATCCGGATGTCGTGGAGGCAGCTGCAGTGGGCATCCCTGACCCCAATCAAGGGGAAGTCGTGAAAGTATATGTCGTATCGAAAAACAAAAATCTGACGGAACAGGCATTGCTCGATTATTGCAAAGAACGGCTTGCCAAATACAAAGTCCCGAAAGAAATTGAATTTCTGGATGAGCTTCCGAAAAACACAACCGGAAAAATTTTGCGCAGGTCTTTAAAAGAACAATTGCAAAAACAATCGGCCCGGCCATAAAAAATCGGGCTACGGAAAAGCCAAAGGCGCACGGTTTTCTGGAAAAATTGCAATATGGAAGTAGGGACTGCTGAAAACGATTAAAAAATCGGCAGTAAACAGCAAAAAAAGCATGCAAAGCCAATCAGAATAAATCCGCCGCGGAACGGGAATCCGCTCGAAAAAGCCCAAAAGAAACGGCGGGACACCACCATTCATCGTGTCCCGCCGTTTTTTTGCATCTTTCTTGATAAAACAACACTTTTTCAGTGCCCTTCGGAACGAAAAGCCAGATTTTTGGCATCTTGTTAGAAAAACAGACAAGGCGTATAATAGGAAAATATAAGAATATTGGATCATCATTTCGAAGCTGGGGGGATAAAAGTTGGAAGCAACATCCATGGCGGAGGAAAAAACAGGCAGTTTTAAACCCGGGCTGCAGGCAGGCGCAAGCATTGCGATCGGATACTTTCCCATTGCGCTCACATTCGGCCTGTTGTCTAAAACAACCGGCCTGACGCTGATAGAGACTGTGCTGATGAGCCTGATTGTTTATGCCGGCGCCAGCCAGTATATGGGTTTAAGTTTGATTGCTGCCGGCACAAGCCCGTTTGTCATTATCCTGACCACCTTTGTCGTCAACATCCGCCATTTTCTTATGACTGCCGCCTTGAACCAAAAAGTGGAAGAACCAAGCAAATGGAAACGCGGATTGTTTGCGTTCGGCATTACGGATGAAACTTTCTCGGTGCTCGCCATGCGGAACGGAAAAATACCGCTCGGCTACGGATTTGGCGTCACTTTTATCGCTTACGCCAGCTGGGTCGTGAGCTCCGGGATCGGGTATGTGATCGGAGCCAACCTGCCGCAATTTTTGCAGGCAAGCATGACGGTTGCCTTATATGCGATGTTTATTGGCCTCCTTGTCCCGTCTTTGAAAAAAAGTGTGAAAGTCCTTTTCCTTGCCGCCCTTTCAGCAGCGTTCAACAGCATTTTTATCGGGTACGGCGTCATGGAGGAAGGCTGGTCCATCATCGTCTCCACTTTGTTGTCGGCTGTTTTGGTCGAAATGGCGGAAACATACAAACGGAAAAAGCGGGTGAAAGAAAAATGAGCACCATCCTCCTCGTGATTATCGGCATGGGCATCGTGACGTTTTTGCCGCGGATGCTGCCGCTCGTCCTTTTGCAAAACAAAACGCTGCCGCCATTTTTGGAAGGCATTTTAAAAAATGTTCCGTACGCCATTTTAGGCGCCTTGATTTTTCCAAAAGTGTTTTTGATCCAAAAAGATCCGCTGTTCGGGGTAATCGGCGCGGGAACGGCCATCCTCCTCGCGTTCATCGGCGCGAATGTCATCATTGTCGTGCTCGGGGCGATTGCGGTGTTGAGCTTTTATTCTTTTCTGTTTTAAGGCAAAGCCGTATTGGCTGTTCTAAATGCCTTTTTCCTTGGCTACATATATAGAAGAGGACAAGGAAGGAGTGCATGTGGAGTGAAGATGAAGTGGGCGCTGCGGGCGATTGCGGCATACATCCTGTTCGGCCTTTTGATGTACTGGTATTTGTTTTATTACGCCGATGCTGCTCTTCCCGCCCAATATAAAGGGACAGCCGCAGATCCCGCTACTTTTATGAGCGGCCGCCAATTGTTTTTAAGCGAAGCATACGCAAAAATCAGGAATCTGCTTTTTTTCCTATCCGTGCCGTATGAATGGCTGTTTTATTTTTTGGTACTTGTGCTTGGCATTTCCAAAATGTTTGAACAATGGGCAGCGGCAGTTTCACGCATCCGCCTCATTCAAACCGCGGTTTATTTCTTTTGGTTTTCGCTTGCATCCTTTTTGTTTACCTTTCCGTTCGGTTATTTGTCCCATCGTTTTTCAAAAGCGTACGGCATTTCCACCCAAGATTTTGCAGGATGGATGAAAGATGAACTGACCGATTTCTGGGTAAACTTTGCCATCATGTTTGCTGTCGTCGCGGTATTGTACGCCTTGATGAAAAAATTCCGGCGAAAATGGTGGCTCCCGGCCTGGCTGCTTTCCATTCCTTTTACGGTATTCATGATGTTTATCCAGCCGGTCGTGATTGACCCGCTGTATAACGATTTTTATCCGTTAAAAGATAAGGCGCTGGAGGCGAAAATTCTGGCGCTTGCGGAAAAAGCACAGATTCCCGCTGATCATGTGTACGAAGTGAATATGTCGGAAAAAACAAACGCCCTGAATGCTTACGTCACCGGCATCGGTTCCAACTCAAGAATCGTACTCTGGGACACGACCCTCAACCGTATGGATGATAAAGAAATTTTATTTGTGATGGCACACGAGATGGGGCATTATGTAGAAAAACATATCTACTTCGGCATCGCGGGCTATATTTTGATGATGCTCATCGGGCTGTGGCTGATTGCCAGGTGGATGAATGCGGTTGGGCGGTGGAAAAAAAGCGGGCGGTGGATGTCCGGGATTTCCAGCATCAGCTCGCTGCCTTTATTTTTGCTCATTTCCTCGGTTCTCCTCTTTGCGTCAAGCCCGCTTACCAACTGGGCATCGCGCTACCAGGAGATGCGGGCGGACCGTTATGCCGTACAGATGACGCATGATAAAAAGTCCGGGGTTGAAACGTTCCAAATTTTAACAAAAGCGGGTTTAAGCGAAGTCAATCCACCGCTTCTTGTCAAAATATTTCGCTATGACCATCCAACAATGCTGGAGCGGATCCGCATGCTGGAAGAATAAGGGATACTGAAAGTGCAGTAGGCGCGGCCTGTTCCGGGCAAAAATCTTTTGGCCGCGCCCTGCATTTGCCATTTTTATGCAAAAGAAAAGCCGTGCAAACGGGCCGGGCCTGTTTGCATGGCCTGTATTTAACCAAATTGCAGGTTGATTTTTTTCAGTTCGTTTGTTAAATGCATGAACTGCTCCTTATCGCGAAGATCAAGTACATGGTCAATTTTTCTTAACAACGCTTCTCTTTTTTTGTTCAGCAGGATCTCATTCAGCAACATGTCCGTGTAAATGTGTTCCACAAATTTCTCCATCTGAATCCGGGACTTCGGGCTTTCTTTCGGCACGTCAGAGAAAGATTTTTTGTTTTCCATGTATGATCACCTTTTTCCGCTTTTTTTTATTATACAGAGCATTTCAATAAAAAGCAATGTAAAAATTGAATTTTTCTGAAACGGTAAACAAGGAAAAAAATGCATATTTTTAGAAAAACGACTAGAAATGTAGGAAATTTGTACTATAATAGAAAGTGAATTATGAGAAAAATAGAATGGGGGAATACTTTATGCAACATGGAGAATTGGACATTCATCCAAATACGATTGCGCTGATTCCTTGCCAGGAGGGAGGAGAAACAGGGACAAAAATACTGGAAGTGGATCGGGAACGATTTGTGCCAGAACTTCCCCTGAGTATCGTGAAAAAAAGCTGTCAATACTTTGGAAGCGATTACGAAGGAAGGAAAAATGCGACAAAAAGCTTGATTCATGTTCGGCACAAGCCGCCGATCCTCGTTGATCCTCATACAGCTACCATAATTTTTCCAACAAAATCGCCCAGCCAGCCGGACTGTATTTGGCTGATCTCCGGGCATATTAAAGACCACACCCCAGAAGGCAAAAAAACTGAAGTGATTTTTTCAAACAATCAATCACTCGTATTGCCAATCAGCTACGGTTCGTTTATTAACCAGTACCATAAAGCAGCTGCTTTGCAGGTTGCTTATGAAATTAATATCCGACGCTCCCGCATGCAATTTTTGAAACAACAGGGATACAGGGCGATGGAAGACAGCGGGCTGTATTGGATTTAAGCTTGGCAGGGAGGGGGCCCCTGCCTTTTCGTCCAATAAAACGAACGCCTGCCCGGGAAATAAAAATGAAACATTGCGAACGGCAAGTCCGTATACAGGGGGTAGTGCAATTTGAGGAGGTTTGGAAATGAACAACCACGATATTGATTTTAAACTGGTCGGGGATGACATGCAGTTTGTCGAAGTCGAGCTCGACCCGCAGGAGACCGTCATCGCCGAGGCCGGCAGCTTGATGATGATGGAAGACGGCATCCGGATGGAAACGATTTTTGGCGACGGATCGGGCAGCCAGGGCGGAGGCATTATGGGAAAACTGTTCTCTGCAGGAAAACGGCTGATCACCGGCGAAAGTCTTTTTATGACCGCCTTTACGAACGAAGGCCGTGATAAAAAGCATGTAGCGTTTGCAGCGCCTTATCCGGGCAAAATTGTACCGATGGATTTAAGTGAACAAGGGGGAAAAATCATTTGCCAGAAAGATGCATTTTTGGCAGCGGCAAAAGGGGTTTCAGTTGGTGTTGAATTTCAGCGGAAACTTGGAACAGGGTTTTTCGGCGGGGAAGGATTTATTATGCAGAAGCTTGAGGGAGACGGCCTTGCCTTTATTCATGCAGGCGGCACGATCCAGAAACGCGAGCTCGCACCCGGCGAAACATTAAAGGTGGATACAGGCTGCCTTGTCGCCATGTCACGGACGATCGATTATGACATTGAATTTGTCAAAGGGATCAAAACAGCCCTGTTTGGGGGAGAGGGCCTGTTCTTTGCCACTTTACGCGGGCCGGGATCGGTCTGGGTGCAGTCCCTGCCATTCAGCCGCCTGGCCAGCCGCGTATTTGCCGCAATGCCGGCAGCGGGCGGTTCGAAGGATGAAGGCAGCATGGCAAAAGGCTTGTTTAATTTGTTTAACGGGGATTAAGAGGTGTAAAAGCACTGCATTTTGCGGGACGTTTCCCGGAACAGGCAGTGCTTTTTTTTGGCATATGAAAAAATGATACGCCCGGACGGAAGCGGGGAGAGTGCCCCGACGGCGGTTGCGTGGACCGGCCGGATGGGGAGGGCATCCGGATTGGATGGGAAGGACTTTTCCGGGGGCGGGAAAAGGCAGTATTTTACTTGGAAGCGGGGCATCCCCCGGCAGAAAAAACAGGAAGCATATTTTTTTGGCAAAAAGCTTGATTCATAGAAAAATATCCGTTACAATAAAAGAACAAATGTTCCTTGTCCGGCATGTTTCCGGATATGGAGCCAACTGAGCCCATCAAAAGGAAGTGAACCAATTGTCCCTTCGATTTATTACCGGGCGCCCCGGGACAGGAAAGACAGCTTTCATCCACCGTGAAATCAGGCAGAAACTGCTTGGCGATCCGGGCGGGGCACCGCTCATTTACCTTGTTCCGGAGCAAATGACTTTTTTATCGGAAACACGGCTTGCGCATGACCCTGAACTGGGCGGGATGATCCGCGCCCAGGTGTACAGTTTTACGCGCCTTGCCTGGAAAATATTGCAGGAAGTCGGCGGGATCAGCCGTACCCATGTATCGAGCAGCGGGTTAAATATGCTCATTCGGAAAATTTTGGAAGACCAAAAAGAAGAACTGTCGGTTTTCACGCGGGCGGCGGATAAGACCGGCTTTATTGACAATGTCGAACGCATTCTGACTGAATTCAAACGATTTTGCGTTTCACCTGCACAGCTTCAGGAAAAACGTGCGTCAATCGAGGAAGCGGACGGGGAAAGAGTGCTTTCCGACAAGCTGCACGATTTGGAATGCGTATATCAGGCATATGAACAAAAGCTGGAAGGCAAATACATTGATTCGGAAGATTACTTAAGGCTGCTTGCTTCTGCCATTGAAAAATCCCGCTATCTGGACGATGCGGAAATTTATATAGACGGCTTCCATACTTTTAACCCGCAGGAATACTTGGTGATCGGGGAACTCCTGAAAAAATGTCGCCGCGTGACGGTTGCGCTCACAACGGACCGGGCTTTCCGCGGGATGCAGCCGGATGATTTATACTTGTTCCGGATGCCGGGAGAAGCCTATGCCCATATTTATGAACTGGCGCGCGCCTTTCAAATTGAAACGGAAGAAGACGTGGCGCTGTATGAACCGGTCCGTTTCCGGCATGAAAGTTTGCGCTTTTTGCAGTCCCGGTTTGAAGAACTCCCGTTTCCTTCTTTTCCGGGGGAAAGCAGCATCGAAATCTGGCAGGCGAACAACCGGCGGGCAGAAATCGAAGGCGTTGCCCGTTCCATCCGTGAAGCGGTTATGGAAGGCAGCTGCCGCTATCGTGACATTGCCCTCCTTGTTCGCAACGGGGAGGCCTATCAGGATTTAATCGAAACGGTTTTTTACGATTATGATGTGCCGTATTTTATTGACAGAAAACGGCCGATGCTGAACCATCCGCTCATTGAACTGATCCGTTCGACTTTGGAAATCATCCGCGGCAACTGGCGTTATGAACCGGTTTTCCGTGCCATCAAAACAGAATTGCTGTTTCCGCCTGGAGATACCCGTATGCTGCGTGAAAAAATGGACCGGCTTGAAAACTATTGTCTGGCTTACGGCATCCAGGGGGAACGGTGGACGAGTAGAAAAAGATGGGAATACCGGCGGATCCGCGGCCTCGAACTAGAAAACCTGCCACAAACGGATGAGGAAAGAAAAATCGAACAGGAACTGAATGAACTCAGGCTTCTCGTCACGGCGCCGATTTTGCGCCTGTCGCGGCGTTTGAAGCGCGCCCGCACTGGAAAAGCGCTTTGTGAAGCGTTGTATCTTTATCTCGAAGAATTGGAGATTCCGGAAAAACTGGAAGCGCTCCGGCTTGAAAAGGAAGAAGCGGGGGATCTTGTCGCTGCCAGGGAACACGACCAGGCATGGGATGAAGTCATGGGCGTTTTGGATCAGTATGTTGAAATCCTTGGCGATGAACCTGCTGATGTTGGGAAATTCTCTGCCATTATGGAAACCGGGCTTGAGTCATTAAAATTTTCGATCGTTCCTCCGGCTTTGGACCAGGTGCTCGTGGCGAATCTGGAGCAGTCCCGGCTGTCTGATGTCAAACTGGCGTTTATCATTGGGGTCAATGACGGGGTCATGCCGGCGAAAATTTCCGAAGATGGCGTTTTAAATGATGAAGAGCGTGAATATTTAAGACTTACCGGGCTTGAAATTATGCCCGGCAGCAAAAGGCGCCTGCTCGACGAAGAATTTATCTTTTACCGGGCATTGACGACACCTTCTGAAAAACTGGTACTATCTTTTCCGCTTGCCGATGAAGAAGGGAAAGCATTGCTGCCGTCCCCGTTCATCAACCGGATAGAGGACATGTTCCCGGCACGCGGCGGCGGATTATGGGTGAATGACCCGGCGGAACTGGAAGAGAAGCAGCAAGCTGCATACATTTCCCATCCGGCGGCTGCCATTGCTTTTGTCACTTCGCAGCTGCAGTTGAAAAAAAGAGGGTATCCGATGGCCGACTTCTGGTGGGATACGTATAACTTTTATATGGAGCACCCGGAATGGAAAAATCGGGCGGCCCATGCTTTTTCCAGTTTGTTTTACCAAAACAAAGCCCGGAAGCTCTCCGAAAAAACGAGCCGGGAACTGTACGGCGACCATATCCTTGCCAGCGTATCGAGAATGGAGCAGTTTTTCACCTGCCCGTTTTCCCATTTTTCGACATACGGGCTGAGGCTGCGGGAACGGGATGTATTTCGTCTTGATGCGCCGAATATCGGAGATCTTTTCCACGGTGCATTGAAATGGATTTCCGACACCCTGCAGCGCCAAGGCATTCCGTGGTCAGAGATCACAAAACAGCAAAGCATGGAGCTCGCAAAAGCGGCTGTGGACGATCTTGCCCCGAAATTGCAGCATCAAATCCTGCTCAGTTCAAAACGCTACCAATATATTAAAAGGAAACTGGAACAGGTTGTCGGAAGGGCTTCATATATTTTAAGCGTCCATGCGAAACGGAGCGGCTTTGAACCGGTCGCGATGGAACTCGCTTTTGGGCCGAAAAAAGAGCTCCCACCGCTTTCGTTTACATTGAAAAACGGGGCGAAAATGGAGCTGCAGGGCCGGATTGACCGCGTCGACAAGGCGGAAAGTGAAAACGGTGTGTACGTCAGGATCATCGATTACAAATCAAGTGCGCACAAGCTCGATTTGACAAATGTGTATTACGGCCTTGATTTGCAAATGCTCACCTATCTGGATCTCATTATGACGTATTCGAAACAGCTGACAGGGGAAGAAACGATTCCGGCAGGCGTTTTGTATTTCCATCTTCATGACCCGCTGATTTCGGCGGAAAAAATGTTGTCGGCTGAAGAAATTGAAGAAGAAATTTTAAAAGACTTCCGGATGCGAGGACTATTGCTGGACAGCCCGGAAGTGATCACATTGATGGACCGGTCGCTTGAATCCGGCAACAGTGCGATTGTGTCGGCAGGTTTGAAAAAGGACGGCCAATTAACGGCCCGGTCCGAAGTGGCAAGCAAAGAAGACTTTGAAGCGATCCGCAGCTATGTGCGCAATATTTACACAGAGGCTGGTAATGCGATCCTGTCCGGTACGACGGATATCGCGCCATATAAAATAAAAAAACAGGCGGCGTGCACATTCTGCCCGTTCCGTTCGGTCTGCCAGTTTGACCAGTCGATGGAAGAAAACAATTACCGCCTTATTCACCCGGAAAAACCGGAAGAAATCCTCGCCAAAATGAGAAAGGAGCGCAGAACAGATGAAAACAGCCATTCCGGATAAACCGGCGAATGCCGTCTGGACGGATGACCAATGGAAAGCCGTCATGGCAAAAGGGCAGGACATCCTTGTCGCAGCGGCTGCCGGTTCAGGAAAAACAGCCGTGCTCGTGGAAAGGATTATCCAAAAAATATTGGATGAACACGATCCGCTCGATATTGATGAACTGCTCATTGTCACCTTTACCAATGCTGCGGCTGCGGAAATGCGCCATCGCATCGGTAAAGCGATCGAGGAGGCGATCAGCAGCCGCCCGGATTCGCATCATTTACGGAAACAGCTGAGCCTGCTGAATAAAGCGCCGATTTCCACGCTGCACGCTTTCTGCCTTGAAGTGATCCGAAAATATTATTATTTGATTGACATCGACCCCGGATTCAGGATCGCTGATGATACAGAAGCCGAACTTCTGCGCGATGAAGTGCTGGATGACCTCTTTGAAACGGAGTATGCGAAAGCGGGAAATGACCTGTTTTACCGCACAGTCGATACATTCTCAAACGACCGCAGTGATGACGAGCTCCAGCATCTGATCCGGAAGCTTTACGATTTTTCCCGTTCCCACCCGGATCCGTCTGCATGGCTCGATAAAATGGTCGAGCTGTATGATGCCGGGGATGTGGAAGAGGTGGACAGCCTGCCGTTTATGGCAGCGGTGAAAGCTGATATTCACCTCCAGCTGCAGGCTGCAAAAGACATGCTGGAGGAAGCGTATGGACTCGCCTTAGAGCCGGGCGGGCCTGCGCCGAGGGCGGAAAATTATCTCAATGACATGAAGATTACAGACAGATTGCTTGCGGCAATTCACGGTCCATGGCAGGGGCTTTATGAAGAAATGAATGCATGGCAGTTTACACGCGCCAAAGCGTGCAAAGGGGATGCATATGAAGCGGAACTCGTCAAAGCAGCCGATGATTTGCGGAAATCTGCAAAGAAAACACTTGAAGATTTAAAAAAAGACTTTTTCTCAAGGAAGCCGGCATCGTTCCTGAAAGACATGCAGGAAATGCGGCCGGTGATTGCGGAACTTAGAACGCTCGTCAAAAAATTTGCAGAGGCTTATGGCGCGGTAAAAGCGGAAAAAGGGATCGTTGATTTTTCGGACTTGGAGCATTTTTGCCTGGACATTCTTGCTGAAAAAAATGAAGATGGCAGCCTCACCCCGTCAGAAGTGGCCAAAGCTTACCAGCAGCAATTTAAAGAAGTGCTGATTGATGAATTTCAGGATGTCAACATGGTACAGGAAACGATTATGAACCTTGTGGCAAAAGGGGCGGGATTTGACGGCAACCGGTTTATGGTTGGAGACGTGAAACAAAGCATCTACCGGTTCCGGCTTGCTGAACCGAACCTGTTTTTAAAAAAGTACCGGGATTTTGATCCGGAAGGCCGGGATACAGGTCTCAGAATCGACTTGTCGAAAAACTTCCGCAGCCGCAAAGAAATTCTCGACGGTACGAATTTTATTTTTAAACAAATCATGGGCCTAAAGGTGGGCGAGATGGCATATGACAGCCAGGCTGCACTTGTGGCAGGCGCCTCTTATCCGGAAAGGGATCATCCGGTCAAAGTGGCATTGATTGACCAGGCCGATGAAGCGATTGAAGAAGACATTTCGGATGAAGAAACGCTGGACCGGGCCGAACTGGAACAATCCCAGCTTGAAGCCCGTTACCTTGCCCGTGAAATAAAAAAACTGATCGACGAAGAACAGGTTTACAATCCGAAGACCGGCACATTCCGCCCGATCCGGTACAAAGATATCGTTATCCTGATGCGTTCCATGGCATGGGCGCCGACCATAATGGAAGAGTTGAAACAGGCGGGCATCCCGTTGTACACCGAACTTTCAACTGGGTATTTTGACGCGACGGAAGTATCCATCATGCTTTCTTTATTAAAGGTAATTGACAACCCGTATCAGGACATTCCGCTTGCAGTCGTGCTCCGTTCTCCGATTGTCGGGCTCGATGAAGAAGCGCTTGCCCTTATCCGCATCCATGAAAAGCGGGGTCCGTATTATGAAGCGGTGAAAAAATTTATAGCAGACCGGCCGGATCCTGAGGAAGAAGAAGCGCATGAGAAAGTGTCCAGATTCATGGAAAAATTGTCGGTGTGGCGGTCTGTTGCAAGGCAGGGGGATTTGTCCTCCCTCATTTGGCAGCTGTACCGGGACACGCAGTTTTATGACTTTGCCGGCGGACTGCCCGGAGGAAAGCAGCGGCAGGCCAATTTGCGGGCTTTGTATGACCGGGCGCGGCAATATGAAGAAACATCTTTCAGGGGGCTGTTCCGGTTTTTGCGCTTTATCGAACGCATGCAGGAGCGCGGGGATGACCTTGGAACAGCGAGAGCATTGAGCGAACAGGAAGATGTCGTCCGCCTGATGACCATCCATGCAAGCAAAGGGCTCGAGTTCCCGGTGGTGTTCGTGGCCGGTCTCAATAGGAAATTTAATATGCGCGATATTAGCCAGGCGTTTCTTCTTGATAAAGATTTCGGGTTCGCCTCAAAGTATATTCATCCGGAAAAACGGATCACATACCCGTCTTTGCCGCAGCTTGCTTTTAAAAGAAAGAAAAAGCTGGAAATGCTGGCTGAAGAAATGCGCGTCTTGTATGTCGCACTCACTAGGGCAAAAGAAAAACTGTATTTGGTCGGGACGGTGAAAAATCTTGGCAAGCGCCTGGAAAAATGGGGGAAAACGAGGCGGCAGGAAGGCTGGCTGATGCCAGACCATGTGCGCGCAGCGGCCGGCACTTACTTGGACTGGATCATTCCTTCGCTCAGCAGGCATGCGGACGGAACAGTGCTTTTCGGGGATGACGGCCGGGTGGTGCTGGATGATCCATCCAAATGGCAGATCGCCGTTTTGCCGAAAGAACAGTTTGCCGATATCCAGGAACCGGAACAAGTTGGGGAAGTGGACTGGCAGCATCAAGTGAAAGCCGGCCTCCCGGTTGCGGCGGAATCCGCTTATAAAGCGCAAGTTTTCGAGCGTTTAAGCTTCCGGTACAGCAATGAGCCGGCAACATTCCGGCGTGCCAAACAATCGGTATCGGAATTGAAACGGATGCATGAAGAGCATGACGAAACAAATGGCACCCGGTTTATTCCGAATGCGGAAAAACATATCTTTGACCGCCCCCGTTTTATGCAGGAAAAATCGATAACGCCGGCTGAACGCGGGACAGCGATGCATATGGTAATGCAGCATATTCCGTTTGATGCGCCGCCGACTTATGCTTCCGTTGAGGCGCTGGTTGAAGAGATGGTGAAACAGGAGCTGCTCACGGAAGAACAGGCGGATGCCATTGCGGCTGAACAGCTTGTCCGCTTTTTTGAAACGGATATCGGCCGCCGTATTCTGGCAGCCGGCCGGGTGATGCGGGAAATGCCGTTTAGTTTGTCCGTTCCCGCAGCAGAAATTTACCGGGATGCATCCCTTGCGGAAGAACGTGTTCTTATTCAGGGCATATTTGATTGCGTGGCAGAGGAAAAAGACGGCCTCGTATTGCTCGATTTTAAGACAGACAATATCCACGGCAGGTTTAAAGGTGGATTTGAAGAAGCAGAGCCTGTCCTACGCAAACGTTATGAAGTCCAGCTGGCCCTTTATTCAAGGGCGCTGGAAACCATTTTAAAGAAAAAGGTAAAAGCGCAATACTTGTATTTCTTTGATGGTGGGCATCTTCTCCAAATCCAATCATAAATGGGCCCCCTTTAAGGGAGCCCATTCTTGCCATAGCTATAGCAACACATAAAAAATTTATCTTTCCATTTTGAAGGCAGCGAGGTAGCGGAAAATTTGCCTGCCCTCTTTGCCTTTCTAATGGTTTCCTGCAGATGGCTGATCGACAACACTGCCGTTAGCCGTATTGTTTGCACTGAGCGCGTTGTTTGTAATGACAAATGCGGAAGTGGAAAGAGAACCGGAGCCGGTAGATGTTTTCGAACTTGTTTTCGGTGAGATGACAGCCGTGTCTCCAAAATGGACAATGCCGCTTCCAACATTATAGATTTGTAAGGGGCCTACAATGGCCGGCATTTTGATCACCTGCTTTCCGGATTAATCTGGCATAACATTGCTTTCCTGGCTGACGGCAACGGTGCGCGGGGGAACACGGCCGCCAAGCTTCAGAATATTCGGGTCTAGCTGACGGGTATGGTGGACCCTTGATTCAAGGGCGATTGATTTAGTGCTCCCGATTTGCATGACGGTTGAAGTCGACATCCCAATGATATCTACATTCGAAACTTTTATGACCGGATTTTCTTGGTAAACTTGAAACCGGATTTGTTCTGTTACTGGCGGAATCGGAACGGCCAGGCTGAAAATGGGAAAAGTTTGAAACGGCGCTTCAAATCCGTAGTACAATTCCTGCTGGCGCTGGATCGCAAGGACGGTGGCAGACATCTGGATCCGCTCGGAGTCTCCAACAATAACGTTCGACCCAAATATGACGGTTTTGACCCGGAGCGTATCCACAAAGGAGTTTCTTTGCATCCTGTTATCCCCTCGGTACAAACGGCACGTACGGGCTGATAATCAGGGATTCCGGCGGCGTATCAAAGGCCGCTCCCTGCTGAATCGTTTCCGTATCGCCAATGAGGAAAACCGAGGCACTCGAAATCCCGATAATTTGGACATAATCGACACAGATTTCACGGTTTGTGACGTTCAGTTCCATCGCTGGCACCTCCGTTCATTTGCGGCGGCAAATGGGAAATAAAAACTTGTACGGCATGCGCCATATCCGCCTTGATTTGCCCAAGCAATTTGTCAAACCATTCGCCTTCAACGGGCCCGGTTGGATTGAGCTGGTTGATATAATAATCAATGCGCTGCGGAAGTTGGTTTTTTAAGTCATTTTTTATAAAATTATGATATTCTTGATTTAGGCGGACTTTGAATTGCCGCTCATTGTCGGTGATCGTTGTTGGGAGTTCTTTTTCCAAATATTCCATCAGTTTTTCGGCAAGCGCCTGTTTTAAAGCAGCACGGTGTTCATTGTTGGCATGGGGGATGCCCTGCGTTTGGGGGATGGCTGCATCCTCTATACTGGACAGGTCAGACGGATTAATGCCGATATTCAAGGTGCCATCCAGTGTTTCGATTTTCAGCTGGTCAAATGCATATTCGATCCGGTCAACCCGGACAGGCGGCCTTGCTTTCAGCTGCTCAATCTCCTCTATGAGGGAGGCAAGCGTCTTTTCCATTTTCGCCAACTTCGTTTCATGGTGTTGAAAGTATTGGTAAAGCTGCCGGAGTTCGGCAAAAAGGTCTGGCATTCAAAAACCCCCTTCTGGCTTAAAGCCCGGCAGTGACCGCCGGCTTGGATCGGAACGAAACAATCAGCCTTGAACTTAAAGCAAAGATCGGCGTGCAGTGTCAATGCTGAACCTGGCGCAGGCTCCGGAAAGACGTGCAGGTTCCGTACACGTGTACATACCAGAAGTCGCTGCCGTCTAAATGTGTCAAGAAAGAACATGCCGGTTTCAGCACACGCGATCTACCCTACATCTGTCCGGAAAGAACATGCCGGCTTCAAACACGACGCCGGGAAAACCGGGTCCGCGCATCCTGCAGCCAGGAATGTATCAAGGCCGCGGCTTTTAGAATGACGCCCGAAACAAAGTGGTGCTTCAAGCCCGAAATGGCGCATAAGCCGGAAAGAACATGCCGGTCATGTTCAGGCATAACGCCGGGAAAACCGAGCCTGCGCTTTCTATCTTGAGCTTGAAGCGGAAGCGCCGGACTGCATCGGAACGGTCACATTCGGATTGTAAGGCTGGTCTGCAGCGGCAGTAGGAGCCGGTTCGGAAAAATTTCCGGTATTATACAAATAAGCTGCCGGCTTGATGATGCCGGACGTGCCAATTTGGAAGACGGAAGAATTGGTAATGCCGCCGATCTTGATCATGCGGATGTGGATGCTTTGTTGCACGTAAAAATTCATCTGTTTTCACCCGTTACAAATTAAAATAGTTTCCCTGGTCAATGGCATCAAAATCATACGTGTTGGTATTGGACTGGTAGTTTGTAATGGACAGGTTTTCACCGGTATTAAAAGATCCCGCCCCGGCAAACGTTTTGGAACTGGCAACCGGCTGAATTAGGAATACGTCACCGACATTAAAGACGCCGCTTGATCCGATGCTGATAATTTGGACGGCGCCGACAAAACCGGGCATGGCGCGCACATCCTTCCTTGGTCAGTGGCAATTGGCTTTTTCATATTTTATTGTATGAAGCAACCGAAAAAAGGGTGATTTATCCGCCTAACAGGCAAAAACAAAAAAGGAGCGTTGCAATGGCTGAATGGGCGCCAATCCGTGAAAAACGGCGGAATCCTGCAATTGACATACTGAGGGGATTTTCCCTTTTTGGCATTCTGATGGTCAATATGCTTTCTTTTCTGTCCCCTTATCTTTATATAAATCCGTATGACTGGTTCAAAGCGGAGGATCGGGCAATCGTGACATGGATTGAGGTATTTTTCCAGTCCAGTTTTTATCCCATTTTTGCGTTTCTTTTCGGATATGGGCTGATGGTGCAAAAACAGCGGGCGGAAAGGGCAGGGGTCGAGGTTTATCAGTTTCTTTTCCGGCGCCTTTCCGTTTTGCTCGTTCTCGGCCTTGCCCATGCATGGCTCATCTGGCCGGGGGACATTTTAGCGGCTTATGCAGTCTTTGGCATGATGCTTTTGCCTTTTCTGAAACTGGGAGGAAAAGTTTTGATGTTTGGCGGGGCTGCGCTCTTTTTTATCCCGCATTTACTCATAAGCTTTTACCTGATGGTGATGGCGATCCGGTCGCCGGACGCTTCACTTTTGTATACCGACTGGCGCAATGCCACCGCTTCATTGCAGGTGTATGCAAACGGGAGCTTTATCGACATTACGAAAAGAAGGTGGCTGGATTGGTATGCGGTATACGGCCCTTCCGGCACATGGCATGCTTTTCTGTCTGTTTTTCCGCTGATAATGGCGGGAGCGGGCGTTTGCAGGGAAGGCTGGCTTACAAAGAGGAGGATTCCGGCAAAAAAATGGCTGCTGTTTTTTTGTTGCTGCTTTGCTTTTGGCCTGTTTTGCAAACTGTTGCCGGTTATTGTCGCCCCCATCCTGCCTTTTCTGTACATCCGGGAGACGATCGGCGGCGTCATCTTAAGCGGTGCTTATGTTGCACTCATTGAGCTCTGTGTGAAGCACCGGCTGGCGGATTTTCTCAGGCCGGTTGCAATGGCCGGGAGGATGTCGCTTTCCAATTACATCAGCCAGTCTGGTTTAGCCTCTTTGATCTTTTACGCCTACGGTCTCGGGCTTTACGGAAAGCTGTCTGTGTCAAGCGGGGTATTGCTTGTTGTTTTGATTTTTCTTATGCAAGTGCTGGTTTCCGACATTTGGCTGCATCGCTTCCGCTACGGGCCGCTTGAATGGAGCTGGCGGCGACTCAGTTATCGAAATGACAAAAAAGGATGAGGTGTATACGATGAAATTCATGAGCTTTGTTTGGCAAGACCAGGTACAATACGGTGTGCTTTATAATGAAACAACGATTTTAAATTTACGGGTCTTGGATGGTTTTCCGCCATCTTTGCTTGAAGGCATCCGGGCGGGCGAGGCGTTTACCGGCCGTGTCCGGGAAGCATTGAAAAAACCGGAAGCAACCCTTGATGGCGCGCTCGTTCCGCTTCACGAGGTTTCCTGCCTTCCCCCGATTCCGAATCCGGTGAGAAACATGTTGTGTGTCGGCAAAAATTACCGGGAACATGCGATTGAAATGGGGAGCGCGGAAGATATTCCTGAACATATTATTGTGTTTACAAAAGCGACGACAACTATTAATGCACATGAAGCGTCGGTTGATTCACATCGGGCGGTTACCCGCGAATTGGATTACGAAGGGGAGCTGGCAGTCGTGATCGGGAAGGAAGGGAAACAGATTGCAAAAGAAAATGCCCTTTCCCATGTGTTCGGGTATACCATTTTAAACGATATCACAGCGAGGGATCTTCAACGGAAGCATAAGCAATATTTTATCGGGAAAAGCCTGGACGGATCCTGCCCGGTTGGTCCGTGGGTTGTCGATCGTTCCGAAATCGAAAATCCGAATGCGCTTGATATCGTGACAAAAGTAAACGGGGAAGTCCGCCAGCAGTCCAATACATCCCGCTTCATTTTCCCGGTTGAGAAGATTATATCCGAATTGTCGAAAGGGATGACGCTTTTACCCGGGGATATCATTGCAACGGGCACTCCAGCCGGCGTCGGCAACGGGTTTCATCCGCCGCGTTTCTTGAATCCGGGTGATGAGGTTGAAATTACGGTTGAAAAGGTGGGAACTTTGCGAAACACCGTCAAATAAAGTAAGATGGGTATAAGACAGATAAAGAAGCAAAGGAGAAGATCGAACGATGTTAACCCGGACAGATGCGCATGTCACAACATGGGTCATTGCGATCCTTTTGTTTATTTTGGCCTTGTTCCTCCATCGCGCAGGAAAAGAAAAGGCGTTTAAAACGGTCCAGATGGTTTTAAGGCTGTTTTACATACTCGTCATCGTCACAGGTGCGCTGCTCTTTTTCCATAACCAGCGCCTCGATCCTGCCCTGTACGGCCTTAAACTGCTCGGCGGGATTCTCGTGATCGGGATGATGGAAATGATTACGCTGCGGCTTTCTAAAAGAAAAAGTACGGGAATTCTCTGGGTTTTGCTGATCATCTTTTTCGCCGCCGTCCTGTATCTTGGGCTGCGCCTGCCGATGGGATGGCATCCTTTTTATTGACGCCCATGCGGTACCGGTGCAATTTTTCAGGATAGAAATGGAGAGGGGAGGCAAGGGTCGGCTTGCCTCCCTTTTTACATTTTTTTCAAAAGCATGCGCCTTCCGTCACTCCATGTACACTCGAACCACTCGTCCGCTTGTTTGCCCAACCGGAAATGGTGGTGGGCGGATAAAATAGCCTCTCCGTTATCAAACAGCATGAAATTCACGCCTTCTTTTTTCTCCAGGTTGACGAGGCATGACAATACGTTATGACAGTAGATACAATCATAAATAGAAAAGCCTGCCCCGTTTAAGAAAGAGACGAAGCGGTGAAACAGGCCGTCCTCCCACTCTCCGAAGAGCATCTCAAGCGAAAAATTGACCGGCTTCGGAATCCGCAAGCTTGCTTTTTCTTCAAGAAGAAGCATTTCTCCGTCCGACATGACGGTTTGATCTTCTGTTAATATGCCTTTTTTCCAACGCCCGGAATGGAAGATTTCAATTTTTTGGCCAACAAACTCCTCAAGCATCGATGCCTCATCAGATATATCATCAAAAAACACCCATTCTTCATTCAGCTTCTCGATTGAACCGGTTAAAAAAGCGCGGGACTGGCATTCCATGATTTTTAATCTGAACTGTCCGTCCATTTGCGGCCCTCCTTCCCGAGCATCATTTCCTTATTTGTTTTTGACAAGGGAAGGGGTTTTCATACCTTTTTAAGCAGAAAGAAAAGGATCCGGAGCTAGAGATTTTAGCCCGTAAAAATGTTCACTGTTTTGCATCAAGAGACTTTGGTCCGGGGAAATGTACGCCGGTGCCGTGCGCGCCTTTTTTAAGCAAAAAGAAAACCGGAAAGGAATGTGCCTTTCCGGTGTGCGCGTCAGCCGTTGATCACGGTGCCGCCGTTTACGTGGATGACTTGCCCGGTCACATAGCTTGAGTCGTCGGACGCAAGATAGACATAGGCAGGTGCCAGTTCGGACGGTTGGCCGGGGCGTTTCATTGGGACGTCGGAACCGAATTTTTCAACCTGGTCTGCCGTAAAGGTTGACGGGATTAGCGGCGTCCAGATCGGCCCCGGGGCCACGCCGTTCACGCGGATGCCTTTTGATACGAGCGCCTGTGACAAAGAGCGTATGAATGCTGCGATGGCGCCCTTTGTTGCCGAATAATCAAGCAGCTGCGGGCTGCCTTGATAAGCCGTAATCGAAGTCGTGTTAATAATGGAGCTGCCTTCTTTTAAGTGCGGCAGTGCGGCTTTCACCATGAAAAATTGTGAAAAAATATTGGTCCGGAATGTTCTCACAAGCTGTTCTTCCGAGATATCCAGAATGCTTTTTTGCGGGTGTTGTTCGGCCGCATTATTCACCAAAATATCGAGCCGGCCGAATGTGCTGACCACTTTTTCCACTGCGTCCCGGCAATGCTGTTCGTCCCCGATATCGCCCGGGATGATCAGGCATTGGCGCCCCTCTTTTTCCACCAGTTCTTTTGTTTGTTTTGCATCCTCATTTTCATTCAGATAGCAAATGGCGACATGCGCGCCCTCTTTTGCAAAATAAATGGCGACAGATTTTCCGATCCCGGAATCCCCACCGGTAATGAGCGCAATTTTTCCATCTAGTTTGCCGCTTCCTTTGTAGTTGTCTTTTACATTTTTCGGCTGCGGGTTCATTTCCGTTTCAGTGCCGGGCTGCCTGTTCTGGTGCTGGGCGGGTAAAGTTTTCTTGGAAGCATTTTGTTCGTTCGCCATTTTTACCACTCCTCGTTCAATTTTTAAACGGAACGGCAATCCGGAATTTGGATTGACCGACCATCACCATTAGTCTATACCCGTCCAAAATTTCTATTAACCGGTATACCCGGAAAAAAGTTGGAAGGCGTTATGGCAGCTCATTCAGGAAAAAGACGGATATTGTGCCAGGCCCGGCGTGCGACCCGATCACGGCGCCGATTGTGTTGATCAAGAATTGTTTTGTACCGAAACGTGCTTCAATCAGCTGTTTCATTTCTTCTGCAGCCGTTTCATCATCGCCGTGGCAGATGCCGATCAGCTGGTGTTCAAGGTCTGTGCCGCGTTCTTCCATGATATCGAGCATACGGTGCAACAGTTTTTTCCGCCCGCGGATTTTTTCAATCGGAATCAGCTTCCCGTCCTCTACATCGAGGATCGGTTTAATATTCAGCAAGCCGCCGAAAAATGCGCTTGTTTTCGATAGCCTGCCGCCTCTGGCAAGAAAATCAAGATCGGGGACTGTGAAAATATGCTCCATATGTTTGCTGCGGAATGCGGCATCCCGGATGATTTCCTCTTTTCCTGCCCCGTTTTTCCGTAAATCGGCGGCTGCTTTTACAACGAGGCCGTAACCGATCGAAGCACATTTTGTATCGAGTACCGTTAAATCAAGATTGGGATAGGCTTCTTTCACTTGGTCGGCGATCATGGCCGCCGTTTGGTACGTGCCGGACAGCTCGGACGAAAAAGCCAGGTAAATACCGGTATCTCCTGATTTGGCAAGATCGGTAAAAAGTTTTTCAAAATATTGCGGTGACGGTTGCGACGTTTTTGTACCCACCCCCGCGCGAATCAAGCGGAACACTTCTTTCGGGTCAATGCCGACAAGGTCGTCATAGGATTTGTCCTCTACATACACGGTCAACGGAATCAAGTGTACATGGTTTTCTTTGAAAAAAGACAGCGGCAAGTCGCTGGCACTGTCAGCAAAAATTTGAATGCCCATCGTTTTCACCCTCACAATCAGTTCTGTCTTTAGTTTACCGATTTTCCCCGTTTTGCACAATTTCAAGCAGATGCTTCAAGTGAGGAAAAATGAATCTTGGGGCGCTGCCGAAAAGAAAACCCGTTTCAGGAAGACGATAAGCAAAACCGATGCAGAAGACAACAAGCGAAACCACATGGCAAAGACAGCAAGCAAAACCGCTGCAGAAGGCAACAAGCGAAACTACATGCCAAAGACAACAAGCAAAACCACATAAACAAAAGGAATAGCTGCCGGAAGTCGGCAGCTATTCCAATTTTCCAAGTTCATGCTGCATGTCGCGCAGCTGTGCTTTTTCTGCAAGTGTCGTGTTGGCATATGCACTGGATAAGGCGTTTTTCGCTTTTTGCACCATTTCGTTTTTTTCTTGTTCCGTTCCGAAAGCAGCCGTCTCTTTCGCCAGTTCGACAAATTGCCTGGCCTCTTGAAACAGTCGGTTCGCCATTATAAGATGCCTCCCGAATTGCCTTCTTCGCTCCTGTTCGCTTCTGCTTCGGCCAATGTGGAGTGATACGGGAAACGCTCGCTATACTTTTTCACTGCATCTTTTCCCTGATGGACAAAACGTTTCGATTTGCTGCTTCTGCCCAAACGAAACACCGCCTTTACGGGAAGGGTGCACGGGGTGCCGCGCCCATTTATAGTGTTGGAATTCCCGGCGCTGATTATGCGTTTTTCAGGAGATGGCTTTCAAATTCAGCGCTTCTTCAAGAAAAAGGCCAATGCCGTCTTCCGTATTGGAAAGGGTGATTTCATTTGCGATTGCTTTTAAGGCCGGAATGGCATTTCCCATCGCAACCCCCGTCCCCGCGTATTCAATCATTTCCAGGTCGTTGTCTTCATCCCCGAAGGCAATGATCCGTTCTTTCGGTATTCCGTAGGCGTCGGCGACTTTTTTCACGCCGGCCGCTTTATTCAGCCCGGCTTTAATGATCTCGATGATGTGCCACGGTGCCCCCCAGCGCCTGTGGTCGATCACTTCGGCATGGACATCGCTTAAGTAGCTGCGGATCAACGGCACGTCTTCCTTTGCTGCATGGATCAGCATGGACGTCGGCTCGTCTTTTAAAAAGCGCATTAAATTTCCGGTTGTGACATGCGGGTTTCCAATTTGAAAAATATTGAGCAGTTTTTCGTCGTGATAATGGAGGTACACCTCATCTTTCACTTCTGCTACAATATTATACAGCCGGAAATCGCCGCATGTTTCAACGATCGATTTTGCTACTTGAAGCGGCATCGGTTCATGATAGATGCCAAAGCCCGTATTTTTCGGATGGTGGACAAAAGCGCCGTTAAAATTGACAATCGGCGTATCGAGTCCAAGTTCTTCATAATACGGCTGGCTGGAGCGGAAAGGGCGGCCGGTAGAGATGATGACCTTATGGCCGGCTTTGATTGTTTTTTGCAGAACGGATTTTGTTTTCGGGGAGATGGTCTTTTCATCATTTAACAATGTGCCGTCAAGATCCAATGCAATTAAATAAGGTTGAGGCATTTGAATTTCTCCTTTTTCTCGAAATGATTCAGTTTACATGCAATTTTCGTGATGATCCATTATACTAAATAATATAACATTTTCCCAGCTTAAAAACCTGCTGTAAAGCATTTTTATCTTGCATACCGTTTTGTTATGATAGTTACGGAGGAGGTTTGAAAACCATGGATGAAGCATTGAAAGAAAACATTATGGGCGCGCTTGAACAAGTGATTGACCCGGAAATTGGCATAGATATTGTAAACCTCGGGCTTGTGTATGATCTCGACCTAGATGAGGAAGGCTGCCTGACGGTGACCATGACCCTGACCGCAATGGGCTGCCCGCTCGCGGGAATTCTCGTTGACCAGGTGCAAATGGCGGTACAGGACATTCCTGAAGTGAAGGACACCCATGTCAATATCGTCTGGAACCCGCCGTGGACAAAAGACCGCATGTCGCGTTATGCCAAAATTGCGCTCGGAATTAACTGATTAAACAGCCCCCTCTTCGTCGTTGTATTTTTTGGCTGGCAAAAATAAGCGCTCATGCTTTAACAAGATCAGCCCAAACTAATGCTGACGATAAAAAAAGGGGGCGTTACTTTGGGGCAAAGCAACCTGTTTCACCCCGGAAGCAAAGCACCGAATAATGGGGTTTATGTAGAAGTTGGCGAAAATGGCGACCCGGTCGTAAACCCGAAAAGCGCCCATCTCCACAGAGGCGACCGCTTTCCGGAAACAACGAACGATGCCCGCCATTGGAGGCGCAAACGCAAACCTTAAAATCAAAACGGGGAGAAATCCCCGTTTTTTTGCTGCCGTCAAAGGAAAAACGGTAAAATAAGGACAGGTGCCCGCGCCGCGTTAAACGGTACGCGCCATTCGGAGGTGGAATGGATGGATATCAACCGCATGACTTTTACGGTACAGGAAGGGTTGGCGGAAGCCCAGCAGCTGGCCGCTCAAAAACATCACCCGGAACTCGATATTGCCCATTTATGGAAAACGTTAATGGAAAAGCCGGACAGCCTGCTTCCTGAGATATATAACGGCCTTGGCTTAAGCAAGGAAGAAATTGGAAAAATTGCAGATGGGATTCTCGCGAAAAAGCCGGAAGTGACCGGGCAAAGCGCGCCGTATTTGTCTGCGGCGCTGATCGAGCTGTTCAGACTCGCGGAAGAAGAAATGCGCGCGCTCCAGGACGAGTACATTTCGGTTGAACATCTGGCCCTTGCTGTCATGGATGTCGAACACGATGACCTGTCCCGGTATTTGAAAAGCAGGATCACGAAACAGCAACTGCTTCAGGTGATCAAAAACATAAGGGGGAATCAAAAAGTGGCCTCGCAAAACCCGGAAGCAACCTACAATGTTTTAAAAAAATACGGCACTGACCTTGTTGAAGCCGTTAAAGCCGGAAAAATCGACCCTGTTATCGGCCGGGATGCGGAAATCCGGAACGTCATCCGGATTTTATCACGGAAAACGAAAAACAACCCTGTTCTGATCGGCGAACCCGGCGTTGGGAAAACGGCCATTGTCGAGGGGCTTGCCCAGCGGATCGTCAGGAAAGATGTCCCGGAAGGCTTAAAAGACAAAACGATTTTTTCACTCGACCTCGGGGCGCTTGTTGCAGGCGCCAAGTTCAGGGGGGAATTTGAAGAACGGCTGAAGGCGGTATTGCAGGAAATTAAAAAAAGCAACGGGCAGATTTTGCTGTTTATCGATGAACTGCACACGATTGTCGGCGCCGGCAAAACAGAAGGGGCAATGGATGCCGGCAATATGCTGAAGCCAATGCTTGCCCGTGGTGAACTGCACTGCATCGGCGCGACGACCCTGAACGAATATCGGCAGTATATTGAAAAAGATGCGGCCCTCGAACGCCGTTTCCAGCAAGTGCTCGTCCAGGAGCCGGATGTGGAGGATACGATTTCGATTTTAAGAGGGTTAAGGGAACGTTTTGAAATCCACCACGGCGTCCGCATCCATGACAAAGCGCTTGTCGCTGCAGCAACATTATCAAACCGTTATATTACCGACCGTTTTTTGCCGGATAAGGCGATCGATCTTGTCGATGAAGCCTGCGCAAACATCCGTGTTGAAATGGATTCTATGCCGACGGAACTCGATGAAGTGACAAGGCGTGTCATGCAGCTGGAAATTGAAGAAGCCGCTTTGCAAAAAGAAACGGATGAAGCAAGCAAAGCCCGCCTTGGCATTTTGCAAAAAGAGCTTGCCAATTTGAAAGAAGAAGCGAACCGGATGCGCGCCAAATGGCAGGCTGAAAAAGCGGAATTGCAAAAAGTACAGGAAAAACGGGAATTGCTTGAAAAATACCGGCGCGATCTTGAAGAAGCGGAAAACCGGTATGATTTGAACAAAGCGGCTGAACTTCGGCATGGCAGGATTCCGGCCGTTGAAAAAGAATTAAAACAGCTCGAACAGCAAATGGCGGAAAAAGAAGGCAGCGGGCGGATTTTGCGCGAAGAAGTCACAGAAGAAGAAATTGCAGCGATTGTCGCGCGCTGGACAGGGATCCCTGTGGCAAAACTTGTGCAAAGCGAACGCGAAAAACTGCTAAAGCTGGAAAGCATTTTACATGAACGCGTCATCGGCCAAGATGAAGCTGTCCGCCTTGTCAGCGATGCGGTTTTAAGAGCCAGAGCCGGCATGAAAGACCCGAACCGCCCGATCGGATCCTTTATTTTTCTCGGCCCTACCGGCGTTGGGAAGACAGAACTTGCCAAAGCGCTGGCACAGCATTTATTTGACGATGAAAATCATATGATCCGGATCGACATGAGCGAATATATGGAAAAATTTGCGGTCTCGCGGCTGATCGGGGCGCCGCCGGGATATGTCGGCTATGAAGAAGGCGGCCAGCTCACTGAAGCGGTGCGGCGGAAACCGTATTCCGTCATTTTGCTGGATGAAATTGAAAAAGCCCACCCGGAAGTGTTCAATATCTTGCTCCAGGTGCTCGATGACGGCCGTATCACTGATTCACAGGGACGGACGGTTGATTTTAAAAATGCGATCGTGATCATGACGTCAAATATCGGGTCGTCCTATTTGCTCGATATCAAAGGCGATGACATCAGCGAAGAGACGAAAAATGCGGTGATGGCACAGTTGCACGCGTCGTTCCGGCCCGAATTTTTAAACCGGATTGACGATATCATCTTATTCAAGCCGCTCACGCTGGAAAATATGATGGGCATCGTGGATAAAATGATGCACGAATTGGCTGCACGCCTCGCTGAACAATCGGTCGGGCTTCAGCTGTCCGATGAGGCGAAAAAATGGATTGCGGAATCGGCCTATGATCCGGTGTACGGGGCACGGCCGTTGAAACGGTTTATCCAGCATCAAATTGAAACGAGGCTTGCAAAAGAAATCATTGCGGGAAAGGTGAAGCCGCATCAAACCGTCACGCTTGATGTGAAAGACGGCGTGCTTCAAGTGACAACCGAATCGTGATAAAAAACCGGGAGGCACTGCGAATCAGCGCCTCCCGGTTTCCGGTGAGGGGTGTTTTGATTTAATGTTCGGGACTTGTGTTTTTCGGCAATGCTGCATTGACAATAAATGCAGCAGCGGAAATGACAAGCGACATAATGGCCATCGTTTTCATGCTGTAATGCGAATTTGACATGGCGCTGCCAACGTAGCCAAGCATTTGGCTCAGTAAAAACACCCAAAAAATCGTTACGATGTATTTCATACTTTCACCCCGATTGAAAAACACTTTTTAAATCACCCTTTATCTTATCACAGCCGCAGTCATTGGAAAAGGGAAACCCGGTTGCCGTGGGTGAATTTTTTCCCGAAGGATGGAACGAAAAATGGGCACAGCGGCCTTTTGTCCGTTTTGGATCGTCCGGAAGTATCTTTACGGCGGGAAAAGCATATGCTTGAATAAAGATGAATGGAGGGCCGGCCATGAATCAAGCACTTGTCATTGGTGCCGGGGCGTTTTTCGGATTTGAGCTGTGCAAGGCACTGCTTGATGCGGGGTATCCGGTTATAGCGGCTGATCAAGAAACGGATCCCGGATTTTTGATGGAAGAAAGATGGATGGAAATCGGCAGAAATGCCAATTTGGATTACCAGCCTCTGAGCCGGTTGTCGCCGGAAAAATGCACATGCTGCATTCCGGTATACGATTATTATGTCCGGGATGCCCGTGAAGATTTACAAGATGCATGCCGCTTTTTAGAACCGTTTAAAGCGCAAATCGAACGTGTGGCGCTCATTCTTCCAAACCATCTGGCAGTGGGCGCGGAACAGGCAGAATGGGTTCCCGGCGTGCTTTATGATTGCGCGCGCGTTACCTTTTTTGTTCCGACACTGTTCGGCCCCGGTCAGCCCGGGAGCCTTGCTTTTTCCCAAATGATTAACGGGAATCCGGAACCGGACTTGAAATATGACGACCGCGATGCCCTTTTTGCAGCAGATGCCGCAGTGGCCATTGTCTCCGAGCTTGAAAAAGGGGAAACGGGGAAAGCCTTTTATTTACAAAGCCCTGACGGAAACGGATGGGAGCCTGTCGCCCGGTTTTTAACGCAGGATACAGGCAGCCCCACGCTTCCTTCGTGCAGGCTTGAGGCAAAAGGTGAACAGGAACCGATGATCGTCCGGCCGTCCGTTTCCTGGCAGGCCGCGATTCAACAGCAAATCGCCTGCCAACGGAAGAACAGCTAAAGAACGCTAATCTTCCTTTTCAAAATGGGAAAGCCACTTTTCAAAAACCGGCGTGATTTTCCGGAACAACGGCTTAAACTCCTCGAAAATGCCAACGACTTTGTCAGCTTGATCCAGCAACGCTTCCATATCCACATTCCGGAAAAAAGAAAGGTCAAACAAGCCGCTGTTTATTTCTTCATCTGCTTCTTCCTGCCCGGTTCCGTGCGGCTCTTGCCGCTTTTGCGGGAAAAACATCCGGTCAAAAGGGTGGATTTTTTCATGTTCTTCCATTTTTTCACTTCCTTTCCTTCTTTTTTGCCAGGATGAGGGCGGTCCGGATCTATCATCAGCATATGACAGAAAAACTGAATCGGCTTGCATCAATGGCCCGGATCTTATAGCGGAGGAAAACAAGCACCATGCGATCCGCGCGGCCCCGCCCTATTGGTAGCACATTTTTTCATCCCGCCATTGTGGGCATGGCCCGTATTTTCTTCTATTCGTGACAAGCAAACAGGGCTTTGTTATAATTAGGAGCAGGTCATAATATTGTGCGATAAGGAATTATGCCGCTTTGATTATTTTAGTGAAAGAAGGAATGCAAAATGAATGCTGGCATTATCGGTGTCGGAAAATATAATCCTGAAAAGGTTTTAACAAATGCAGACTTTGAAAAAATGATGGACACGTCGGATGAATGGATCCGGACGAGAACCGGGATTGAAGAACGGCGGATTGCAGCGGATGATATGGAGACTTCCGATATGGCATATGAAGCGGCTGTAAAAGCGGTGAAACATGCAGGCATTTCCGCGGAAGAGCTCGACTTAATCCTTGTTGCGACCGTGACGCCGGATCAGCCGTTTCCGACGGTATCGAATATGTTGCAGGACCGCCTCGGCGCAAAAAAAGCTGCCGCGATGGATATCAGTGCGGCTTGTTCCGGTTTTATGTACGGGCTTGCGACGGCCAAGCAATTTATTGAGACGAAAACGTATAAATATGTTTTAATTGTAGGTGTTGAGAAATTATCCAAGATCACGAACTGGGAAGACCGCAGTACGGCGGTGCTGTTCGGCGACGGGGCGGGCGCAGCGGTTGTCGGCCCGGTATCGGAAGGCAGGGGCATCCTTGCTTTTGAACTCGGTTCGGACGGTTCAGGCGGAAAATATTTGTATGAAGATAAAGATGGGCATCTTGTTATGAACGGCCGTGAAGTGTTTAAATTTGCCGTCCGCCAAATGGGCGAATCGAGCTTGCGCGTGATCGAAAAGGCTGGCGTCAGGAAAGAAGACGTCGATTTCTTAATCCCGCACCAGGCCAATATCCGGATCATGGAATCTGCGCGGGAAAGGCTCGGCCTGCCGGTGGAAAAAATGTCGAAAACGATCCACAAATACGGGAATACTTCGGCAGCATCCATACCGATTTCATTGGTGGATGAACTGGAAGAAGGAAAGATCAAAGAGGATGACCTCATCCTGATGGTCGGCTTCGGCGGCGGACTGACCTGGGGAGCCGTACTGATCAGATGGGGAAGATAACACTCTTAAATGCAGCATACAGATTGTAAGAAATACGGTCTTCTTATACCAGGAAAAGGAGATGGCATAATGGAAAAAAGAAGAGTGGTTGTTACGGGAATCGGGGCTGTCACGCCGGTCGGAAATGACGCGCGGACAGCCTGGGAAACTGTGCTGGACGGGAAATCCGGCATCGGCCCGCTGACAAGGCTGGATGCGGACCAGTTTCCGGCAAAAGTGGCAGCTGAAGTGAGAGACTTTAACATCGAAGAATTTATTGAACGAAGAGAAGCCCGCAAAATGGACCGTTTTACCCATTATGCGGTTGCATCTGCACTGATGGCGGTAAAAGATGCCGGACTTACGATCAACGAACAAAACGCAACCCGTGTCGGCGTCTGGATCGGTTCCGGTATCGGCGGCATGGAAACATTCGAAAACCAGTTTGAAGTATTCCAAAAGCGCGGATATCGGCGTGTGAGTCCTTTCTTTGTGCCGATGATGATTCCGGACATGGCAGCAGGCCAGGTCTCAATCATTCTTGGCGCAAAAGGGATTAACTCCTGTACCGTCACTGCGTGTGCAACGGGAACAAACTCAATCGGTGATGCCTTTAAAGCGATCCAGCGCGGCGATTGCGATGCCATGATTGCAGGCGGGACGGAAGCGCCGATTACAAGAATGTCGTTTGCGGGATTTTGTGCCAATACAGCGCTGTCCACCAATCCGGATCCGGAAACGGCAAGCCGCCCGTTTGATTTAAACCGGGACGGGTTTGTCATCGGCGAAGGCGCAGGCATTTTGGTGCTTGAAGACTTAGAACATGCTTTAAAACGCGGGGCTAAAATTTATGCGGAAGTGGTCGGCTACGGGTCAACCGGGGATGCCTACCATATTACCGCGCCTGCGCCCGGCGGGGAAGGCGGCGCGCGCTCGATGCAAATGGCGCTTGATGACGCCGGCCTTGCCCCGGATGAAATCGGCTATATTAATGCCCATGGGACAAGCACGCCGTATAATGATAAATACGAGACAATGGCGATTAAAGAGGTTTTCGGCGACCATGCTTACAAACTGGCCATCAGCTCGACAAAATCGATGACAGGCCATCTGCTCGGGGCAGCAGGCAGCGTGGAAGCCATTTTTACTGTGCTTGCGATCAAAGAAGGCATTGTTCCGCCAACCATCAATATTCAAACGCCTGATCCGGAATGCGATTTGGACTATGTTCCGGATAAAGCGCGCAAACAGGAGCTGAACGCAGCGATCAGCAACTCGCTCGGTTTCGGCGGGCACAACGCAACCCTTGCTTTTAAAAAATACGAAGCCTGATCCAAAAGGGGTATCCCGATTAAAAAGGGATACCCCTTTTGTAATGAAACGAAACCAGATATTGCAAATTATTTTTCAAGGATACTTTTCCTCAATGGAAAGAAAAGCCGAGTCGCGAAAACGTGATTTAAAATAACATGCCGTTCCGATATAACGTTTTTGCATGGGGATCAAACCGGTATATCGAATGCCGTGCCGGCGGTTTTAAAAGTTCGGGGATCCCTTTTTTCAGGCGGAAAGGTGAATTTTACAATCGAAAAAACGCATTCCGGGACGTGCGGCAGTCTGCTCTGGCTTTTGAAAAAATTTATTTTCTAAAATCCGGTCTTCCGCAATAAAATAAAGCAAACGGGAGGGGGAAACGGCGATGGGGATCATTCGGACGGATGTGTGGATGGAAGAAGCTTTCTCAAAACCGGAGCTGTTTTTAGAAACAATCAAACAGGGAAGGGAAGATCCGGAAGATTTTTACCACTACTTGCAGCGTTTCGGCATGTACCGACCTTCAAGGCAGGCAGAACAGATTTTTACTGCGTTGAAAAAAGCGGGTGCCTGGGAGAAAATCGGGGAGTATCATGCAAAATACAAAAAGCTTTGGAACGGGCCAGATCCGGACATTTACATTTTTCCAGTCAGGAATGGAAACGGTTTCAACTTTGGCCGCAGCCGCGGAAAATCGGGCGTAACACTGCCGGGTGCCGTTTTTTTATTTCTTGCGCCGGTGCGGGACCGGAAAGAATGGGAAGCGCTGTTTGTCCATGAATACCATCATGCGGCAAGAATGAGCAGGTTGAAAAAACCGCCGCGTGATTATACTTTGCTCGATTCCCTCGTGTTTGAAGGCCTCGCCGAACATGCCGTGCTCGAGTATGTCGGAGAAGAATATGTATCGGAAACATCAAAACGCTATTCCGAAAAACAGAAAAAACATGCGTGGCAACAGTTTTTTAAAAAATATCTTGCAGCCGGAAAAGAAGAAAAAATCCATGATGACCTTCTTTTCGGCAGAAAATACGTCCCGCCGATGATGGGATATGCGCTCGGATACCATTTGATAGAGAAGTATAAAACGGCCCATTCTTTTTCTACAATAGCAAATCTCGGCCGCCGTTCCGAAATATTTGCAGAAGGAATGTTTACCAACCCGCCGGAATCCTAAATCCATAAAGTACCAAAAAAATACAAATATAATTTTAATTGAAAAAGTGATTGCGTTTCTTTTAATTTTGTAATATTATTTAAACAATAAATTAATAAGATTTTAATCTATTTTCGTTGTTTTCTACTTTTACGAAGGGAGGTTTTGTATATTGGAAAAACCACCGCTTTTGCAAATTGAGGATTTGACTGTTTCTTTCCAAATCCAGGATACATACTATCCGGCGGTCGATCACGTCTCTTTAACCGTCAAGGAAAATGAAGTGGTGGCGATTGTCGGGGAATCCGGCTGCGGAAAAAGTGCACTCGCCCTGGCAGTGATGGGGCTGCATCCGGAAGAAAAGACAAAAGTTGAAGGGCGCATTCTCTTTAAAGGGCAGGATCTCGTGCCGCTCGGGACAGGGAAACTGAATGAAATCCGCGGGGCGGAAATGGGCATCATTTTCCAGGATCCATTGACCGCGCTGAACCCGCTGATGACGGTCGGGCGGCAAATAGAAGAAAGCATGGATTACCACACCAAACTATCCGGTTCCGAAAAGAAAAAACGGACGCTTGAATTGTTAAGCCGGGTCGGGATCCCTTATCCCGAAAGAACATATAAGCAATACCCGCATGAGCTTTCCGGCGGCATGAGGCAGCGGGTGGTCATTGCCATCGCTATCGCCTGCCAGCCGTCACTTGTTATTGCGGACGAACCGACAACCGCGCTTGATGTCACGATCCAGGCACAAATTATGGATTTGCTGAAAGATTTGCAGCGCCAGATGAAGACGGGCATTATTCTGATTACCCATGATCTCGGCGTCGTTGCCGAAATGGCCGACAGAGTGGCCGTCATGTATGCAGGTGAAATTGTCGAAATTGCGGATGTTACAACACTCTTCAAAAATCCGTTACATCCTTATACCCGTTCTTTGCTGAATTCAATCCCGTCCGCGACGGAAGCCAAAGAAAGGCTGCATGTTATCCAGGGCATTGTTCCTTCACTGAAGAACCTGCCGCGCTCGGGATGCCGCTTTAAATCAAGGATTGGCTGGATTAGCGATGCGGCGCACGAAGAAAATCCGGTTCTTCGCGAAGTGGAAAACGGCCACTGGGTGCGCTGTACCTGTTACAAACATTTTTATTTCCCGGACGAAAAGAACACCAAGACAGGGGATATGTATCATGCCACTTCTTAAGGTCGAAAATCTGAAAGTCTATTACCCGGTACGGGGCGGGTTTTTCCGCCGGGTGGTCGATCATGTAAAAGCGGTCAATGATATCAGTTTCGAACTGCAGCCGGGGGAAACGTACGGGCTTGTCGGCGAATCGGGCTGCGGTAAAACGACAACGGGCAGAACGATCGTCGGGCTGAATCATGCCACCGCGGGCAAAATTGTGTTTGAAGGCACGGATTTGGCCCGGCTCAGCCGGAAGGACTTTCAACATTATCGGAAAGATATCCAAATGATCTTCCAGGATCCGTATTCTTCCCTGAATCCGAAAAAGCGCGTGGCGGATATTATCGCTGAACCGATTCGCAATTTTGAGAAACTGCCCCGCGAACAAGAGCGGGAAAAAGTCCGCGAAGTCATGGAAAAAGTCGGCCTGAGTCCGGACTCCATGTTTAAATACCCGCATGAATTTTCAGGAGGGCAGCGCCAGCGGATCGGCATTGCCCGGGCGCTGACATTGAATCCGAAACTGATCATTGCGGATGAGCCGGTCTCCGCCCTTGATGTTTCCGTCCAGGCGCAGGTGCTCAATTTTATGAAAGACATCCAAAAAGAATTTGGGCTTACCTACCTGTTTATTAGCCATGACCTTGGCATTATCCGCCATATGTGCGACCGAATCGGCATCATGTACCGCGGGCGTTTTGTGGAAGAAGGGACGAGCGACGAAATTTACGAGAATCCGCAACATATCTACACAAAACGGCTGCTGTCCGCGATTCCAAACGGGGATCCGGAAAAAAGAACAGCACAAAAACAGTACCGGGAAAAAATCAACAATGAATTCCGGCAAGCTTTCAGGGATTATTTTGACGAGGAAGGGAAGCCGTACCATCTCAAGCCGGTTTCGCATACCCATTCCGTAGCACTGCCGTAAAGAGGGGGGCACAGTTATGATTAAATTTATATTGCGCAGAATTCTCATCATGATCCCTCAATTAATTATTTTGAGTATTTTGATTTTCATGCTGGCAAAGGCCATGCCCGGCGATGCACTGACCGGCCGGCTGGCGAGCAATCCGAAAATGGATATTCATACGCTTCATGAAATGAAAGAAAAATTAGGGCTGAATGATCCGGCTTATGTACAGTACGCCCGCTGGGTGAAAAATCTCTTCAAAGGCGATCTTGGCATGTCTTACATCCACCAGCAGCCTGTAACAGAACTGCTTGCCGGGCGGCTGTGGAACACGATTTTGCTGTCGGCGGTGATTCTGATCCTGACGTATTTGATCGCCATTCCGCTTGGGATCGTGGCCGGGCGATGGACGGATTCATGGGCGGATAAGCTGATAACCGGTTATAACTATCTCAGCTATGCAACTCCGCTGTTTATCTTTGCATTGATTATGCTGTTTGTGTTCGGTTTTGTCCTATCATGGTTTCCGACAAGTGGCAGTGTCAATATCCAGGCCCGTGACGGCACGTTTGAATATTTCATGAGCAAGGCTTACCATCTGATTTTGCCAGCCTTATCCGGATCCCTGCTCGCAACGGTGGGCACGATCCAGTATTTGCGGAATGAAATCATCGATACAAAAATCAAAGATTTTGTAAAAACGGCGCGGGCAAAAGGCGTGCCTGAATCGAAGGTGTATACGCATCATATTTTAAGAAATTCGCTTTTACCGATCGCCACCTTTTTCGGTTATGAGATTACCGGATTAATCGGCGGGTCCGTCATTTTGGAATCGATATTCGGTTATCCGGGGATTGGGCAGCTGTTTTTGCAATCGATTATGCAGCGTGATTACAGCGTGGTCACGGCGCTCGTCATGATTTCCGGCGTGGCGACCTTGTTCGGCACATTATTATCAGACATTATTTTAAGCGCTGTGGATCCGCGTATCCGGATTGAGTAACGGGGGGTGAGAGGATGAAAGCAGTCATTTCAACACAACAGCCCGCAACTGCCGAAACAGAAAAAAGCCCGTCCGGATTTTCGATTATCTGGCGGGAACTGATCAAAGATAAAATGGCCGTTATCTCCATGATCGTGCTGGGGCTGATTCTAGTTACAGTTTACGGCATGTCATTGATTTTAAACGAAAATGAGATTGTAAAGGTTGACCTTTTATCCATTTACGCTCCGCCCTCAGCTGAACACTGGCTCGGCACCGATTACGGCGGCCGGGATATATTCGGACAACTGATTATCGGTGCAAAAAATTCGTTTACAATCGGGCTTGCGATTACATTGATTACCGGTGCGATCGGGCTTGCGGTCGGATTAATTGCCGGTTACTTCGGCGGGATCATTGACAATATCATCATGAGAATCATTGACTTTATTCTTGTCCTACCGTTTCTCATGCTCATCATTGTCCTCGTGACAATCGTACCGAAATATAATGTGTTTTCTTTTATTCTCATTATGAGTGCATTCCTTTGGGTCGGAAAAGCGAGGTTGATTCGCTCCAAGACACTGGCGGAAAGGGAACTTGACTATGTCAGTGCTTCCAAGACGCTCGGCACGCCTGACTGGAAAATTATCCTTTTCCAGGTTCTGCCGAATTTGAGCTCGATTATTATCGTGAACTTGACGATTAACTTGGCAAGCAATATTGGCATTGAATCGAGCCTGACCTATCTCGGCTTCGGGTTGCCAGAAAGCACACCGAGCCTTGGGACTTTGGTTAGTTACGCCACAAACCCGGATGTGCTCCAGCATAAATGGTGGATTTGGTTACCTGCATCGCTCCTGATTCTGGTGATGATGCTGTGTATAAATTTTATCGGCCAGGCGTTAAAACGCGCAGCCGATGCAAGACAAAGACAAGGATAAAAAAGAGGGGGCTTAGCAATGAGGAAAAGAAAATGGTCAAGCGTATTCAGTTTGCTGGTGATGCTCGTATTGGTGCTGTCAGCCTGCAACAATTCACCGAGCAGCGGAAGCAAGAAAGACAAGGCAGTGAAAACGGAAGATTTAACAAGCAAGTTTCCGAATACCGTCAAAAACAACAAAAAAGCGATTGACGGCGGGATTTTGAATTACGGCATCGTTTCCGATACGCCGATTGAAGGCACATTCAACCTTGCTTTCTACGAAGGGCAACCGGATTTTGAAGTCATTAAATTTTTTGATGATTCGCTGTTAAAAACAGACGAAAACTATGAATTTACGAATGACGGCGCCGCCACGTACAAATTGTCCAATGACAACAAAACAATGACGATTAAAATCAAAGACAATGTCAACTGGTCTGATGGGAAGCCGGTAACCGCCGAAGACCTCGAATTTGCATACCTGGTTATCGGAAATAAAGACTATACCGGTGTGCGCTACGGCGATGCTCTGTTCCAAAATATCGTCGGCATGGATGAATACCATAAAGGAAAAGCGAAAAACATTTCTGGTGTTAAAGTAATCGATGATAAAACGATTTCCATTACCTGGAAGAGTGCCAACCCTTCCGAAAAAACAGGCGTCTGGACAACACCGCTTCCGAAACATTACTTAAAAGATGTGCCGATCGCAAAAATGGCACAGTCGGATAAAATTCGGTTACATCCTTTAGGCTTCGGTCCGTTTAAAGTTAAAAAAGTGGTTCCGGGCGAGTCTGTTGAACTTGTCAGAAACGACCATTACTGGGCAGGAAAACCGAAACTGAAAGGTGTCGTCATCAAAGTGGTCAATCCGAAAGTGGTGTTACAAGCCTTGAAAAAAGGCGAAATTGACTATGCTGCTTTCCCGGTAGACCAATACGAGGCTGCTAAAGGTGTAAAAAACTTCCAGCTGCTCGGCACGATCGATTTGGCTTACAGCTATATCGGATTTAAACTCGGCCACTGGGATGCAAAGAAACAGGAAAACGTCATGGATAACCCGAAATTCCAAAATAAAAAACTGCGCCAGGCGATGGCGTATGCGCTCGATAACAAGTCAGTCGGCGAAAAAATCTACCACGGTTTGCGTTTCCCGGCGACGACTTTAATTCCGCCATCTTTCCCGGAATGGCATGACAAGTCCGCAAAAGGGTACACGTATGATCCGAAAAAAGCAAAGAAACTGCTTGATGAAGCCGGTTATAAAGATGTCGACAAAGACGGGTACCGTGAAGATCCAAACGGCAAAAAATTCGTCATTAATTTCCTTTCCATGAGCGGCGGGGATACGGCCGAGCCGCTGGCAAAATTCTATATGCAGTGCTGGAAAGATGTCGGCTTAAATGTCAAACTTGTTAACGGTCGTCTTGCTGAGTTTAACTCCTTCTATGACATGGTGCAAAAGGATGACCCGAAAGTGGATATCTATGCAGGTGCCTGGGGAACAGGTAGCGATGTGGACCCGTACGGCTTGTACGGTCGGAACGTTATGTTTAACTACACCCGCTTTGTCAGCAAGAAAAATGATGAACTGTTGGAAAAAGGGCATTCTCCGCAAGCCTTTGACACAGCATACCGCAAAAAGGTTTACAATGAATGGCAGAAGTATATGAATGAGGAAGCGGCAGTCATTCCGACCGTTTACCGTTATCAATTGTATGCGGTGAACAACCGCGTGAAAAACTTGGCTGTATATCCGGATGAAACACAAACGGATTGGAGCAAGGTGAGTGTCACATCCGAAAAAGCGGACACCCAAGAATAATCCATAAAGGCCCTGTCTTTGGCAGGGCCTTTTTCCTTTCCGGCTTGCCGGGATCGGGAGAGCAGAGCGTCTTTTTAAAGCAGAGCCTTTATCCTTTCCGACTTACCGGGGGAGGGAAAACGAAGCGTCTTTTAAAGCAGGCCTTCTTCCTTTTCGACGCGGTGGGATTGGGGTTCTTCTTTTTACAAGCGAAGTGCAATCTTTATTTTCTACACAGCGGAATCCGGAAAAGAAGGAATAATTTAACTGCCCCCTGCCTATACTGAATGACAAACAGAGTATACGGGGGGTTATCCATGCTGTATCTTCACGATATATGGGTCAACTGGTTCGAGGGGGAGGAAAACAGTTATAATGTCTGCCCATTCCATGAGTGGCGGAGGGACGATGTGATTGAACTGCTGGACCAGGTGCCGCTTTTATTTGTGGACACGCTTTTATACGAGTACATTGAAAACGATTTGGCTGAACTGCCGCAAACTTTGCTGAATGATGTTTTCCAGAAGGCGGTTTTGCGCAAAAACCATGAACGAATCCAGCTGGAATATTGTTTTGTCGTGACGGATGGAAAAGGGATTTTGGCGGTGGATACGATCGGCTATACGCTACCGATCCGCAAAAGCCGGCTGATTCCGAGGCAGGAACAGCTTGTCTATGAAATGATCGAAGGGCATGAACCGGTGTCCTATCCGTTTGAAAACCGCAGCAATCCGAAAGAACATCATATTTTATCCCCGTCGCCGGAGTGCATGCAGGGGCTGACAAGAAGGGAACGACAATTAAAGCAGCTGTTATTTATGGCGCTCGACCAGCTCTATTCCTCGAAAAATACGGCGGAAGTGCGGTACTGGTATACAGAGTGGTGCCCGGAGCAGTATGAACACATCCAGTTTATGCCTTTTGAAGATGCGTGGGAGCGGCTTTATGCAGAAACAAAAACAGGCTGGTCCAAAAAGCATGAACAGTTGTGCGAAAATATGATCAAAGGGCAGCCTTTTTTTGAAAAACTATGGGAACTGGAACACAATGAAAAAAGCGAACTGATGTAAAAACGAGTTGCGAAACCTCCGCAACTCGTTTTTTTCTTAATGGCGTTTTTTTCTGCCCAATCCCATCGCATTTTCCATTTTTCTCAGCATATTTCCGGCTACAATACTGGCTTTTTCCGCGCCTTCATCTAAAATCCGATCCAGTTCCTCCGATTCAATCAGTTTATAATACCGTTTTTGGATCGGGGCAAGCCCTTCATTCACTACATCAACGAGATCCGCTTTAAACGCGCCATAGCCGACGCCGTCATATTTCCGTTCGAGCTCTTCAATGGTCAAGCTGCTGAAGTTGGAATAGATGTCGAGCAAATTGGAAATGCCCGGTTTCCGCTCTTTGTCGTATTTGACCACGCCTTCTGAGTCTGTAACCGCGCTTTTAATCTTTTTGTCGACCAGTTTCGGGTCATCAAGCAGCGAGATAAATGCTTTTTTATTCGGATCGGATTTGCTCATTTTTTTCATCGGGTCCTGCAGCGACATAATCCTTGCTCCGGAATTGGAAAGCTTAATATCCGGCAGCGTAAAAATTTCGAGGTAACGTTTATTGAACCTTTCCGCCAAATCCCTTGTCAGCTCGAGATGCTGTTTCTGGTCCTCACCGACCGGCACAAGATCCGTGCTATACAGTAGAATATCAGCGGCCATGAGCGGCGGATATGTGAGAAGCCCGGCCGATACGCTTTCTTTCCCTGCAGATTTGTCTTTAAACTGCGTCATTCTTTCCAACTCGCCGACATAGGCAACGCATTGCAGCATCCATGCGGCCTGGGCGTGCGCCGGCACTTCCGACTGGATAAAGAGCGTCGCTTTGTTCGGGTCAATGCCGACTGCCAGATAAAAAGCGGCAAGGCTCCTGATGTTTTTGCGGAGTTCAAGGCGGTCTTGCGGGACGGTAATGGCGTGCTCGTCAGCAATGCAAAAATAGCAATTAAAGCTGTTCTGCAATTCCACAAACTGCTTCATTGACCCAAGATAGTTCCCGATGTGGATCGTTCCACTCGGCTGAATAGCTGAAAAAATCGTCCTCATTTTTTCTTCCTCCTAAAGCATGGATATTTTTCCAGAAAAATAAAAAACCCATTCAACCAAAATTAGGGACGAATGGGATAAATCCGCGGTGCCACCCTAAGTGCCCGGCAATACGGGCCGCTTAGTTCCAATGCCAATTGGAGCCTGGTTAACGCAAGGCGTACGCCGGAAACTAATGAGGCGGCCGCCCGTTCATCTCCGGAGCTCGAAAGCCCATTCCACCTGCAGGCATGTTTGTTTCCACCAGCCACAAACTCTCTGAAAAGCCATAAACAGATGTACTCTTCTTTCTCATCGCTTCTATATACCAGTATCATTATAATGAAAAGATGGAAAAATGTCAAAAACCGCTGTCCGCCAAGGCCCATTTTATGCAGGATTCCGTCTTTGCCTGATCGTTTTAAACGGCCAGCATTTTAGGACGAACTTTGCAGAAAAAGGGCGATGGCCATCAGCACCATCATGGACACCCCGGTAAGAAAAGGCATGGAAACACGCAAGGTAACCAGCTTCGACAGCGGGCGGACGTCCTCCTCGTTAAATTTAGAAGACATTCTTTGAAACCCGTAAACAAACGCGTCAAAAAAACCGGTCCGCGCCATGAAAACCGATGCGGCAAAAAGAATCAACAGTGCCCCGATCGTAAATGAAGTATTAATATAGCTAAGCAAATCGATCCGCTTATACACCAAAAAAGAAAAAAACAAAACAAGCAACTGGGAGGCCAGCAACCAGCAGACAAGCTTTTTGAACATACGCTCACCTACAAAATGATTTTCATTCATTATACAGGAACAAAAGAAAAGATGAAATAGCGGAAAATCTAAACCTAAATTAAAGTTAAATTAAATTTATTAAAATTAATGAAAAAATTATAAATACAACGGAACGCGGAAGTTAAGCGTTTGTTAACGCTTTCAAACAAAAAACATTGTTAAAAAACCTACCAAAGTTTATTCATTTTAATAGTTTTATTTAAAATTTTTTCAACCATTTGTAAGGGGTTACAATATTGAGATGACAATATCTTTTTGGTTTATTACTCCTTTTACGTAATTAAAAAAGATTAAAAAAACATGTACAAGAAAGTGAAATGTTAGTATAATTAAATTCGAAAAGTCACTAGCTTTTCAGAAAAATAAAAAAAGGGTGGTTAGCTGATGAAGAAGTCAAAATTTTATGTGTTTATGACGCTGGCTTTTGCCCTGTCGCTCGTCCTCGGCGCATGCGGCGGCGGAAGCAAAAACAGCAGCTCAGGTTCAAGCAGCGGTTCATCCAAAACCAAGCAAGTGCTGAATATGGATGAAACGGCTGAACTTCCGACAGGGGATCCGACACTTGCAACGGATGTGGCAAGCTTTACCGTTTTCGGTAATACAATGGAAGGCCTTTATGTCGTTGGGAAAAATGATGAGCTGAAACTCGGGATTGCGAAAGAAGAACCGACAGTCAGCAAAGACGGCAAAACGTATACATTTAAGCTCCGTAAAGACGCAAAATGGTCAAACGGTGATCCGGTTACAGCAAAAGACTTTGTTTACTCTTGGCAAAGGGCTGTGAATCCGAAGACAGGGTCGCAATATGCTTATATGTTCTTTGGTGTCGTTAAAAACGCTTCGGATATCAATGCTGGCAAAAAAGATCTAAGCACTTTAGGGGTAAAAGCGATTGACGATCATACATTGCAAGTCCAGCTTGAAAAACCGGTTCCTTACTTAAAATCATTGCTGGCTTTCGGCACATATTTGCCGCTCAACCAAAAATTTGTTGAGTCAAAAGGCAGCAAATTCGGGACAAACAGCGACAATATGCTGTTCAACGGCCCGTTCGTGCTGAAAGACTGGAACGGTACAGGCCTGACATGGAAATACGTGAAAAACCCGAATTACTATGACAAGAAACATGTGAAATTGAGCCAAATCAATGTCCAAGTTGTAAAATCGCCAAGCACAGGCGTCAACTTGTACAATACGGGCAAAATCGACCGGACTGTTTTGAGCGCCGAATATGCGAAACAATATAAAAAGAACAAAGAAGCTGTGACAAATCCGGAATCAACCGTTTTCTACTTCAAATACAATGAAGTTAGAAACGGAAAGAAAACCGCTTTAGCAAACAAAAACATCCGGATGGCACTGGCGATGGCTTATGATAAAAAATCGTATGTCGACACGGTCTTGTCTAACGGTTCGATTCCGGCAAACGGGCTCGTTCCGAAAGACTTTACAAAAGATCCGAAAAACGGCAAAGATTTCCGTACGGAATCCGGTTCTTACCTCCAATATAATCCGACAGAAGCAAAGAAATATTGGGAAAAAGGGTTGAAAGAACTCGGCAAGAAGAACTTAACGCTTGAAATTCTCGGTGATGATACAGATAACGCAAAAACAACAGGCGAATTCTTCCAAAACCAATTGGAAAAGAATCTTCCTGGGTTAACGATCAAACTGAAAAACGTACCATTCAAAAACCGTTTGCAATTGGATACAAACCAAGATTATGACATCCAGGTTGCCGGTTGGGGTCCTGACTACAAAGACCCGATGACCTTCCTCGACTTGTTTGTAACAAACGGCGATAACAACAAATCCGGCTATTCGAATAAAGAATACGATAAGCTGATTGATGAAGCGAAGAACAAATACGGCAATGATCCGGAAAAACGTTGGCAAATCATGCTGCAAGCTGAAAAAATCCTGATGGACGATGCGGCGATCGGCCCGATTTATCAACGTGCTACATTACGCCTTGTTAAACCGTATGTAAAAGGGATCGAATACCATACATTCGGGCCGGATTACACGTTTAAAGATGCATATGTGCAAAAGTAAGAAAACTGCATGACCTCAATTAAAAAGGTAAAAGAGAGTATTTTCTTTCCGAAATACTCTCTTTTCACCGTTAAGCGGATTTTTATGTGAAAAATTTAAACATTCCTTTTCTTTGGGAGGTGTCACGTGTGACGAAGTACATTGTGCAAAGGATTATTTATTTGTGCATTACCTTATTGATTATTGCTTCTTTTACGTTTTTCCTGATGAAATTTTTGCCGGGGACCCCGTTCCGGAACCAGCAAAAATTATCACCGGAACAGGTTCATATCCTGAACCAGAAATATGGGCTGAATGAATCTTTGCCTGTCCAGTATAAAAACTATATGGTGAATTTGCTGAAAGGGGATCTCGGCGTTTCTTTCCAGTTTGACAACCAGCCGGTTACGCAGCTGATTGTGGAAAGGATGGGACCGTCCTTGCAGTTGGGGATTCAGGCCATGATTGTCGGCACGTTAATTGGCATATTACTAGGCGTACTGGCGGCAATGTTTCAAAACACATGGATTGACTACGGAAGCACATTTCTTTCGGTCCTCGGTATATCCATTCCCTCGTTTGTATTTGCTGCAGTCCTGCAATATGTGATAGGCGCGAAACTGCAATGGCTGCCGGTTGCAGCTTGGGATGGGTTCGCCTCTTCCATATTGCCCACGATTGCGCTCGCTATTTTTCCGGTTGCAACAGCTGCACGGTTTATGAGAACGGAGCTGATTGAAGTGTTCGGTTCCGATTACATTACGCTGGCGAGAGCAAAAGGGAATTCTTACGGGCAAATCGCCTTTAAGCACGCGATCCGGAACGCGCTGATTCCGCTTATTACGGTGCTTGGGCCGCTTGCCGTTAACTTGATGACCGGATCGATGGTTGTGGAACAAATTTTTGCTGTTCCCGGGATTGGCGAACAATTTGTTAAATCCATTCAAATGAATGATTACCCGATTATTATGGGGACAACCCTCTTTTTCTCATTCCTGTTAGTTTTGATTACATTAGTTGTCGACATTTTATACGGTGTCATTGACCCGAGAATTCGATTGGCCGGGGGGAATAAATCATGAACAACAACGTAGAGACATTGCCGAAAGAATTATTTGAACCCGCAGCCCCGGATCGTGAACAAAGTGAGTTGATCGCCAAACCGCAACTGTCCTTTATGCAGGATGCATGGATGCGGATCCGCAAAAACAAAGGTGCGGTTGTCAGTTTGTTTGTGATTGTAATTTTAATTTTGATGGCGATTATTGGGCCGCATCTTTCCAAATCGGGTCCGTACGCACAAGATACTTCCAGGGCGAATTTGCCGCCAAGAATTCCTGTGATTGAAAAGCTCGGCATTTTTGATGGGTCCCAGACGGTTGGCGGGCAAAAAGTGAACATGTATGAACAAAACCATATTCATACGTATTACTGGTTCGGCACGGATGCCCTCGGCCGCGACTTGTTTGCAAGGGCATGGCAAGGAACGAGAATTTCCTTATATATTGCCTTCCTTGCGGCGTTGATCGATATGCTCATCGGCGTTTCTTACGGCCTCATATCCGGATACAAAGGCGGGCAGGTCGATAACGTGATGCAGCGGATTATTGAAATTTTGTCCGGTATTCCGAACTTGATTGTCGTGATTTTAATGCTTTTGATCTTTAAACCGGGGATCTTTTCGATCACGATTGCGATGGTAATCACCGGCTGGCTGAATATGGCACGGGTTGTTCGCGGCCAGGTGTTAAAGCTGAAAAATATGGAGTATGTATTGGCGGCAAAAACACTTGGCGCTTCGAACATGCGGATTTTATTTAAACATCTGCTCCCGAATTTGACCGGGGTGATTATTATCAATACCATGTTCACCATTCCAAGTGCAATTTTCTTCGAAGCCTTTTTAAGTTTCATCGGGATCGGGCTCCAGTCCCCGGCTGCATCGCTCGGGACATTGATTGAAGACGGTTATAAGACATTCCAGTTCCTGCCGTATTTGATGGCAGTGCCGGGCACGATTATTTGTTTGCTGCTTGTCGCCTTCAACCTGCTGGCAGACGGTTTGCGTGATGCATTTGACCCGAAAATGCGCGATTAAGAAATGAGGTGAAGCCGAATGGAAAAGATTTTGCAAGTGAAAGACCTGAATATATCCTTTCACACTTTTGGCGGTGAAGTAAAAGCGATCCGCGGTGTGAGTTTTGATTTATATAAAGGGGAAACATTGGCCATCGTAGGGGAATCCGGTTCAGGAAAATCGGTGACGACGAAATCGATTATGCGACTGTTGCCTCCGAACAATTCGGAAATCAAGTCGGGGCAAATCCTGTTCGGCGACGTCGACATTGCCAAAGCGTCAGAAAGAAAGATGCAATCGATCCGTGGGAAAGAGATTTCAATGATTTTCCAAGATCCGATGACGTCTTTAAATCCGACCATGACAATCGGGAAGCAGATTATGGAGCCGCTTTTGAAACACCAGAAGATGCATAAAAGTGAAGCAAAAAAACGTGCCATTGAGCTTTTGAAGCTTGTTGGCATCCCGAATGCGGAAATCCGTGTCAAACAGTATCCTCACCAGTTTTCCGGCGGGATGCGGCAAAGGGTCGTCATTGCGATTGCTTTGGCGTGTAACCCGAAAATTTTAATTGCGGATGAACCGACAACGGCACTTGACGTTACGATTCAGGCGCAAATCCTTGAACTGATGAAAAAACTGCAGTCTAAAATTGATACATCCATTATTTTTATTACGCACGATTTGGGCGTGGTGGCGAATGTGGCAGACCGTGTTGCCGTTATGTACGGCGGAAAAATTGTCGAGATCGGAACCGTGGATGAAATTTTTTATAATCCAAAACATCCGTACACATGGGGACTGATCAGTTCGATGCCGAGCCTTGATGTCAAGGATGAAGAACTGTACGCGATACCGGGCACCCCGCCGGATTTATTGAACCCGCCAAAAGGGGATGCCTTTGCGCCGCGCAATCCGTACGCACTTAAAATCGATTTGGAGCAGGAGCCGCCGATGTTTAAAGTGTCGGACACGCATTATGCCGCAACATGGCTTCTGCATCCGGATGCCCCGAAAGTAGAGCCGCCGGAAGCCGTGAAAAAGCGGATGTACAAGTTTAAAGGAAATGTGCGCCCGATACCGGCTGAGGAGGGGAAGTAAGATGGCAGTGAAAGAAAAACTGATCGAAGTCAAACATTTAAAACAATATTTCAATGTTGGAAAAGCAAATGAAGTCCGTGCTGTCGATGATCTTACATTTGATATTTACAAAGGCGAAACCCTCGGACTTGTCGGCGAATCCGGCTGTGGCAAATCGACAACCGGACGGACGATTATCCGCCTTTACAATGCAACGGCAGGAGAAGTTTTGTATGGCGGCAAAAATGTCCATGCCAAAATGTCCCATAAAGAACTGAAACAGTTTCGCCGGAAAATGCAAATGATTTTCCAGGACCCGTATGCTTCCCTCAATCCGCGCCTGAAAGTGGCCGATGTCATTGCGGAAGGAATTGATATCCACGGGCTTGCAAAATCAAATGAAGAACGGATGCACCGCGTTTATGAACTGCTGGAAACAGTCGGCTTAAGCAAAGAACACGCCAACCGCTATCCGCACGAATTCTCGGGCGGGCAAAGGCAGCGGATCGGAATCGCCAGGGCACTTGCGGTCGATCCTGAATTTATTATTGCTGACGAACCGATTTCCGCGCTGGACGTCTCGATTCAGGCACAGGTCGTGAACCTGTTGAAAAAACTGCAGAAAGAACATGATTTAACGTATTTGTTCATTGCCCACGATTTGTCGATGGTGAAATACATTAGCGACCGGATCGGCGTCATGTATTTCGGCAAGCTTGTGGAACTGGCCGATGCCGATGATTTGTATAACCATCCGCATCATCCGTACACACAGTCATTGCTATCCGCCATCCCGCTTCCGGACCCTGATTATGAACGGACACGGCAACGGAAAATTTACGACCCGTCCGTCCATCAATACAAGGAAGGCGAAGAAGTAAAAATGCGCGAAGTGGCACCGCACCATTTTGTTTACTGTTCAGAAAGGGAACTCGAGCAGTACAAAAAAACTTATCATGGCTAATCATTCTCAATGGGAAGAAGAACGCATGCCGGTTGAAATGCGTTCTTCTTCTCACTTTTTTTATAAAAAAATGAAGAATAGGGGTTTAAATAGAGAGAATTGGGGAAAAAGAAGACTATTAAACCGGGGGAAAAATACAACAAACTATTTTTCAAAAAAATATATTCAATCACGCGGATATAGTGTATAATACATAATAGAGATTGTTTGATTAAACTTATTTTAATGTGAGAATCAAATGGGAATCCAAATATAAAAATTTAGGAGTGTGAATGCTAGATGGTCACATTATACACTTCACCGAGTTGCACATCATGCAGAAAAGCAAGGAACTGGCTTGAAGAAAACCATATTGAGTATAAAGAACGCAACATTTTTTCTGAACCGCTTTCACTGGATGAAATTAAAGGGATTTTGCGGATGACGGAAGACGGGACGGACGAAATTATTTCCACCCGTTCGAAAACATTCCAAAAATTAAACGTCGATCTGGATGCCCTGCCGCTCCAAGAATTGTACACATTGATCCAGCAAAACCCCGGTTTATTAAGAAGGCCAATTATCGTGGATGAAAAACGGCTGCAGGTCGGCTATAACGAAGATGAAATCCGCCGCTTTCTGCCGCGGAAAGTGCGGACCTTCCAGCTAAGGGAAGCACAACGGCTTGTCAATTGACAACTTTTAATATTTCTTTTGCCGGATGCCTTTTATAAGCGTAAACCGGCAAATCACCTCCCAGGTTCCGGCCCGGGAGGTTTTCTTCACCTTTTTGTCATAAAATTGTCAAATAACGAATATGTATTTAGAAAATTTTGTCTTGAATTTCTGCAGCAAATCGGATACAATACAAAAAAGATGTAAATGATCTTTTTTGCCGGATGTTTAAGAAATGGGCCGGCGTGGAATTTTAAAAAGGAAAGTTTTTTTATTTCCATTTGCCAGTATTTTATCATAAAATAAAAGTACAAGGTTACCTATACCTGAATGGGGGAACATGTCCCTTCACTACATCTGCAAGAAGGGAGAGTTGATGTATGGAAATCGAAAGAATCAATGAGAACACGGTGAAGTTTTATATTTCGTACGTTGATATAGAGAAACGCGGGTTTAATCGTGAAGAAATCTGGTATGACCGGGAAAGAAGCGAAGAATTGTTCTGGGAAATGATGGATGAGATTCACACGGACGACGATGTATTTGACCCGGAAGGCCCGCTTTGGATACAGGTGCAGGCGCTCGAAAAAGGGCTGGAAGTGCTTGTCACGAAAGCGCAGTTGTCGAAAGACGGACAGCGTTTTGAGTTGCCGATTCCGGATGAGAAGCTGAAAGAACTGCCAATCGGCGACCAGCTTGAGGAATTTTTCAGCGAGAACTTCCAAACGCCGATGCAGCAGGTTTTCACGGATGGCGATCCGCTCGAACAGGTCTTGTATTTCAAGGACTTTGAAGATTTGCTGGCGCTGGCCAAAAACGTCCGGATGGAAGACGTCAGCACGAAGCTGTACGTCTTTGAAGGCAAATATTATCTGTATGTCCGCTTCCCGGAAGATGTAACGGAAGAAGCTAATGACTTTAAGTTAAGCCAGCTGCTGGAGTATTCCGATCTTTCCTCTGTCACCAGCCATCGTCTGCTGGAATACGGAAAGCCGATCATTGACAGCAATGTATTTGCAAAATTAAACTCGTACTTTTAATCGATAAAAATCGGTGCGCAAACGCATCGATTTTTTTGTTTATCCGGAAAAAATTCATCCTGGCAAACAGGATTTTTCGCCCCGGGTGGTGAATGTATTCAATACGGCTGTGTATGGCGTTTATACAGATAAGGGCCCGGAGATACAGGCCGGCCAACTGTAACTTACAGAGAGGCCGGCACTGCATACGGTTGAATGCCACGGCCAAACAAAGCGGGACTACAGTTAAAAAAGGAGAGAATGCCGTTGCTTTCTGCGCTGAACGAGCGGGGGGAGCTGATCATGCTGACAGATCGCTTTACAAGATTGGATCTAAAGCAGTTAAAAACCTCCCATACGTTTTACTGCCGGGATTGCCGTGAACCCCTCATTTTAAAAATCGGCAACCGTGTCACCCCCCATTTTTCCCATTACCGCCATTCCACTTGTGCCACATTTTCTGAACCGGAAAGTCCGATGCATTTGCAAGGCAAGAAAGATTTGTTTTTATGGTTGAGGGGGCAGGGGCTCGATGTTTCCCTCGAACAATATTTTCCTTCCATCCGGCAAAGGGCGGATCTTGTGGTGCGCAAATACCGGCAGCTTTTTGCCATTGAATACCAGTGTTCCCCGATCCCGTTTGAGCGGCTGATGGAGAGAACGGAAGGGTACAGGCACCTCGGCATTTTGCCTGTTTGGATACTGGGCGGTCTGCCTTTCCGGTCCTCAGGGAAAGAGGCGGAAAGCGGATATCGTTGTAGCGATTTTCAGTTGTCTTTTTTGCGTCATACCCGCCACCACTTTTATCTATTCAGCTATGCTCCCGGCAAAAAGAAGGTCTGTCTCTTGTCCCACATGATGCCCGTATCCGCCAAAACGTTCCGCGCCTGTTACGCGGAAAAGCCGCTGTCTGCCTTTTCTTTTCCGTTTTCAGATGACCAGTTTTCACTTGTTTCTGCCCCTGTGCCGCTCCCTGAATGGTTTGCGGAAAGGCGGCGCTGGATCGGCCTGAAGATTCAGTTTGGAAAAGCCTTTCAAGACCCGTTTTTACGGCACGTTTATGAAGCGGGAATGCACCCCATGTCCCTGCCGCCGTTTATCGGCCTGCCGCTTTTGCACATGGCTGCCTGTAAACAGCACCCGGTCGAGTGGCAATTTTATGTATGGTTGGATGCCCTTTTCGCATTGCGGACAAAAGCGGCGGTTTCACTGGACGAACTGCTACGGCTGTTTACCGTGAGGATGGAAAAAAAGGAAATTACATTCAGAAAGTCACCGTATGTACGCGAAGGGAACGCGGCTAAGGCGATGATTTATGAGTATGCACAGCTGCTCGTACAATTAGGGCTCTGGTCAAAAGGAAAAGCAGGCTACCATATGAATAAAAATGTTTTTGCGCCAAAAAATACAGAAGAACTTGAACATATGGAGCACCATCTGTCGTCAGCGCTCGGGGCCGGTGTTTCAAACGGGAAAGCGGAACAGTAGCGGGATCGGGGGAGTTACGCTAAAATGAAAAAAAGGAATTTTTTGAGAAGAGTGGAGGAAAATTGATGGAAAACGGAAAAAAAGTACACGCGTTGCCAAGCAGGGACGAGGTTCGTGAAGCATTAACCTGGAGGCTTGAGGATATTTTTCCAAGCGACGATGACTGGAATAAAGAATACGAAGCCGTAAAAGAAAAGCTGGCCGATGCCGCTTCTTATCAGGGGAAACTTGGCGAAAGCGCTGAACAGCTTTATCATGCGCTAAAGTTCCAGGATGAAGTGACAGAAAGGTTCGGCAAGCTGTATACATACGCGCATATGCGTTATGACCAGGATACAACGAATGCCTTTTATCAGGGGATAGACAGCAAAGCGAAAAGTCTTGCCGCCCAGGTTGGGAGCGCGTTTGCGTTTGTGGTGCCGGAAATTCTTTCGATTGAAGAAGCGAAACTGAACGAATTCCTGGAAGCTTATGAGCCGCTGCAATTGTACCGGCACGCATTGGAAGAAATCAATGAGATGCGCCCGCATATTTTATCGAAGGAAGAAGAAGCATTGCTCGCACAGGTTTCAGAAGTGTTGAATACTTCCAGCACCACTTTCGGCATGCTTAATAATGCCGACCTTGAGTTCCCAACTGTGATCGATGAAAACGGCAATGAAGTGCAGATCACGCACGGCCGTTTTACACGCCTGCTGGAAAGCAAAGACCGCCGCGTGCGCAAAGAGGCATTCCAGAAATTGTATGCGACCTACAAAAAATTCACCAACACGTTTGCGAGCACGCTCAGCGGCCAGGTGAAAAAGAACAATGTTGTTGCGCAAATCCGCCATTACCGTTCGGCGCGTGAAGCTGCCCTTTCGGCAAACCATATTCCTGAAAAAGTGTACGACCAGCTTGTGGAAACGGTGAACAAGCATCTCGGTTTGCTGCAGCGGTATGTTGCATTGCGCAAAAAAGTGCTGCAGCTTGATGAAGTGCATATGTACGATCTGTATACGCCACTTGTCCAGGACGCCGATATGGAAGTGACATATGAAAAAGCGAAAGAGATCGTGCTCGATGGCCTCCATCCGCTCGGCGAGGAATACCGGAGCATTTTGCAGGAGGCGTTTGAAAACCGCTGGATTGACGTGGTGGAGAACAAAGGCAAACAGAGCGGAGCCTATTCTTCAGGCGTTTATGGGACCAATCCGTACATTTTGCTGAACTGGCAGGACAATATTGACAATGTATTCACTCTCGCGCATGAGCTCGGCCACAGCGTCCACAGCTATTACACGCGGAAGAACCAGCCGTATCCGTACGGGGATTATTCCATTTTTGTCGCGGAAGTGGCTTCCACGTGCAATGAGGCGCTGTTGAATGACTATCTGTTAAAAACGATCAAAGACGAGAAACAGCGGATTTACTTATTGAATCATTATCTGGAAGGTTTCCGCGGGACGGTTTTCCGCCAGACGATGTTTGCTGAATTTGAGCATCTGATCCATCAAAAAGCGCAACATGGCGAAGCGTTGACGGCGGAACTTTTGACAAATGAGTATTATAAGCTGAACCAAAAATACTATGGTTCGGATATCGCCATTGACCAGGAAATCGGGCTTGAGTGGGCACGCATTCCGCATTTTTATTACGATTATTATGTCTATCAGTATGCGACCGGCTTCAGCGCCGCGACCGCGTTAAGCAAACAAATCCTCGAAGAAGGGGAACCGGCCGTCAAACGCTATATCGGCTATTTGAGCGCCGGCAGCTCGGAATATCCGATTGAAGTATTGAAAAAAGCAGGCGTCGATATGGCATCGCCTCAACCGGTCGAAGATGCGTTAAAAGTTTTTGAAGAAAAATTAACGGAAATGGAAAACTTGCTCGGATAAAGAAACAGCGGCGGAATCTTTCCGCCGCTCATTTTGTATGGGACACTTTTTGTAGATAAGGGAGCAGGCCCGCGGCGTTGTTTTTTAAGCCGCTTGACGCCTGTTAAATCTTTTAAAACGGCTGCATTAAAAGTATTTGAAGAAAAATTAACGGAAATGGAAAACTTGCTCGGATAAAGAAACAGCGGCGGAATTTTTCCACCGCTCATTTTGTATGGGACACTTTTTGTAGATAAGGGAGCAGGCCCGCGGCGTTGTTTTTTAAGCCGCTTGTTACAAGTGGCGCCTGTTAAACCCTTTAAAACGGTTGCGGCGGTTTACATGCAAAAGCAGCGCGAAGATGGCCGCGAACAAAAGCGTGGACGTGAGAAAAAGAGGGAGAAGCTTCATTAGGCCGAGCAGATTCAGGCAGAATAAAGCGCAGAAACCGGCGGCAAGTGCGATAAGTTTACATTTTTTCATATCCACCAGGCTCCTTTCATCAGGTTTACACAGTCCCGGTCTTCCGTTATTTACACAGCTTCAGTGCTATTTTATGAACAGGCTGACGCGGTATGCAAAATTTAAATTTGACAGATGTGTGAACTCTTTAACAAGTACTTGCATACCGGATAGGGGGATGTTATTATATAGATGTGAAGTTGATCACAAGCAAACATACCCCTTTGTTTGACCGTGAAAAATTTCTCCCATCCCCTTTGTTCGTGTTGAAAGAGGCCTTGCAAACGCAAGGCCTCTTTCTTTTTTAGGGTTTGGCAAGGATGTTTGGAAAAATAAATGCAAGCATTTTATGGAAAATCCAGGACGCGAAAGCCGATTCAACACATGGAGAAGACAAACGCACGCATTTTCGCAAATCAAACTCAAAATCGGATTCGCTCAGCAAGCCTAAAATATAAAAATCCCCTGCCATAGACAAGGGTCAGTTGATATATTTCCAGAATGAGCCGTGCTTTCCTTCGATTTTCCGAACCTTTTGCTGAAGAACGAGCTTTTTCAATTCTTTTTCGGCTTCATGGACCGGCAGATCGTATACCACCGCAATTTCCTTTGATGCCACAAACCCGAAATACTTCAGAAATTCCTCCAATGGGGGGAGCGGCAATGGTGAAGGCTCTTTGCCCAGCATCTCCTGAAGAACTTGTACATAAATATCATAAGAATAGAGTCCGGAAATTTTTAATCCTTCATCTTCAATATGTTCATTAAAGAAAACAAGCGACGGGCTTTCGGTTACTTCCATTTCCGACGTAATTTTCAAATCGCACTGAAAAGCCTTCGCTGCGCTTTCGGAATGGATGTCATGCAAAAATTCGTCGACATCGATGGAAGCGCCTTTTGCACAATCCACTAAAATTTGGATATCCGATATATTTCGTTTTTCAAGAAAGACGAGCTCCTGTACTTTCCGCAAAAACCGCAATCCCTGTTTCTTTCCCTGCAGTTCGGCCGCTTTTATCGCAATCGACACGATATAAGGCGACGTAATCGGGTTTTCAATCCATAAACTGCCGTCGCAGGACATGCCGGTGCGGCTCGCCGTTTTTTCCCAGTAATCCGCAATCGCTTCCCGTTTTTTCGGAATGTCGTTCAGATTGGATAATTTTCCGATCAGCACATGGCGGAGGCGGAAATAGACGCCATACTCGAGACGCAGCTTTTTTAAAACCGGTTCCAGCGCCCAGCATTCCGGGCAAAGCGGATCGATAAAAACGTAGATTTCCAGCGGCTTTTTTGAAAAACAGCTGGAATGTTTCATTAAATCAATCATGTTTTTCAATTTGCGTCACCTGGCACATCATCCGGAGTATTGACCATATGCTGTGCGGTCAGGACAAGCCTTTGAAAAAAGAAGTCGCGGAATTCGCCGTCAATCCCTGTTTCGTCCATTGCGGCACTCATGCAGGACAGCCATGCTTTGGCGCGTTTAGGCGTAACTTCATGTGGCAGGTGCCGCGCCCTGAGCATCGGATGCCCGTGCTCTTCCGTGTACAGCGGGGGACCGCCCAAAAACTGCGTTAAAAACTGCTTCTGCTTCCTGGCAACTTCCGTTAAATCATCAGGAAAAATCGGGATTAAATCCGGATGTTTGGCGACCCGCTTGTAAAACGCATCAACAAGCCGGCCAAGTTTTTCTCCCCCAATGATCTCATATGGCACAGTTTTCTTTTCCACCATAGAATAACTGCTCCTTTATCTCGTTTTTATCTTGCGTATATTTAAAATCGACGGAAAGGTTTGCTCATTAAAATTTTTGTCGACATATCTGCCATTTGTTCTTTATTTTATCAAGGGGGCCGCAATAACTCAAACAATCCGCTTTATTTGGCAAACTTTCACAGCTTCCTATGACCTGCAGCAATAGGTGTCATAATATTTATTTTGGAAAACCTGCGCGATCGGCCTGATGAAAGACAATTCATTGGGATGTAAACGTGGTAATGATATTTATCGGGGCGGGGAAGGACAAAATGTATGCGTGTGACCGGGGAAATGTCCTTCATTGCGGCGGGATGAACAAGAGGTATGCGTGTGAGGCGGCGAACTGTCCTTTTGAACCTGTCAAAAGGACAAAACAGGATGCACCCGGGCTCGAAATGTCTTTTTGAAATTGTCAAAAGGACAAAACAGGATGCACCCGGGCCCGAAATGTCTTTTTAAAGCCGCCAAAAGGACAAAAGGAGTGGCGATTGGGCTCGAAATGTCTTTTTGGGAGTCAAGTCCAGGTTATTGTGTAAATTTATGGGCAAATGTTTTCAACCACCCTTTCATTTTTTCGGCTTAACTTCCATGGATTTTTTTCTTCATCTCCGGGAAGGGATGTCAAATGCCTTTCAATTTGACATCCCTTCCCGGAGATGAAATCATCCATGATGGAAGTTAAGCTGAAAATGCTGCTAACTATTCTTTCCC